>JAZDPK010000023.1:0-19806 GCA_043797615.1 Parcubacteria group bacterium | reverse complement strand
TTTTGATTTCTTGTTTTTTTATTCGCATCATTTGCATTTCGGTTTATTCGCATCAATCGTTTTCCCCTTTTAATAATCATTGCTGAACCCCGGGCTAAGCGGTTGGATTTTAAAGTGGGCGGAACTCATCGAATCGGTTTGTGCCGAACGAACCCGCCATATTGCAAAGCCGGCGATTAAAATCACGATGACTATAATTGAAATTAAATATTTATTTTTCATGATTTAAAATTTCACCGCTTTCAACTCCACCACTATGTCCGATATCACGTTCCAATAATGCTGTTGGGCGAACTGGCGCGCTTCCTCTGTCTTTTTGTCCCACGGCGGATTAAAAAACACCATCAGTTTTTCCCCCTTAAAATTGGACTTTATCGGATAGTGGTCGAGCTTGTTCGCCTCGCGCCAGGCTTTGTCAAAATACATGAAAGTCGCTTCGGAAATCGCGCGCTTGTGCGTCGGATCCTGCCAAGCGCGGATGGACGAATAATACGGGCAAACAAAAGTCACTTTCGCGCCGTCTTCGCAGATGCGCCAGATTTCGTCCATAAATTTCATCAAATCGGCGGTATGCTCGATATAATGCGAACAATGAACTTCTTCGACTGAATTGTCCTTGAACGGTTCCCAGGGAAACTTTTCCAAATCCCAGACAAAATCAACGCCTGGACATTCAACAATGTCCACGCCCTTGAATCCTTTTTGCTTGTTCTGCCCGCAGGCGATGTCCAGTTTCATAATTTAAATATAAAATTCAGGAATTTCCACCCTTGCCGAACGCGATCCTCACCAAACTATATCCGCCGCCACATCATAATGCCCTACGCGAACCCGCGTATCGCACGCCACGCGGTAGCCGAGTTTTTTAATTTTCTCAAAAAAATAAAGATCCTGCGTGTACATTTTCACGCCGCTTTGCGGCGTCCACTCATTGCATGTTTTAAACCACGGTTTTTCCAGTTTCTGATCCTTGAAAACTTCCATTTTAAATAAGGTGAAGCCCATGCCCAAGCCGTTGCATTCTTGAATGTCTTTGACCGGCAGCTGCGGCCGGAAATTGAGCTCCGGATCGGCCGGATCGCCGTAAATCATGGGCTGGCCGCCTTCGCCTTTGGTCCAATACAATCCGCCGAGCGCGGCATAATCATCGATGTTTTCATAAAGCCTGATTAACCCGTCGGGCGGCGGAATATTGTCCTCCTCAAGCGTTAAAATGTATTTCCATTTGGAAAGTTCCGGATGCGCCAAAATGGTTTCCATCGCCGCGCAATACGCTTCGCCCACTTCCATTCCGATCATGAAAACTCTGGTGAATTTCTGATTCATGGGAGCGATCATGCCCATCCACGATTGCGTCACTTTTGCGTGAATCATGCCGCGCGTCGGCACAATGCAAATCGTGGAAATGTCGCGATAGGCTTTGCCTTTTTCCAGCCGGGCGATGCTCTGCGGTAGATTGGCATTATGCGTGCCTTGAAAACTTTCTAAGATTATCTGCGGCTTCATAGCTATTTATAGTTAACTATATTGCTTTTATGGATCGTGAAAGCGTAAGGATCTTTTTCCACAAATATATCTTCCTCGCTTTTGTAAAATACCGGCAGGATTATTTTTTTATCATTTGTCTGACGCTTCCTGGCCACGATGGTCACCCGATCATCGGCGCCGCGCCAGCTTTTGCCGGCATAAGGGACGACGCCCGCTAGTTCAAATCCGATGTCTCGGATCAGATTAAATAGCGATATCTTGGTCAGCCAAAAGCTTTGGCCGCCCAGGCTTGAAGATTGGTTAGAATGAACATCTGGCGACTCATCAAACAGCCGACCATGGTAAATTTTGTCTCGATAGGGCACTTGGATTTCATCAACCATGGCAACCTGAGTGTCAAAAATCGCGATATTATCGGTTACCTCAAAAACTTTCTCCATGAATTTAAAAACCTCGGCCTGAGGTAAATGATATAGTATCCCAAGACAGAGGGTTATATCAAACGAACCGTATGTTTTTTTACTTAGATTCAGCACATCATCCTGCCGAAATGTTAAATTATCAAGTCCCATGGCCTCTTTGGCAAAATTTGATTTGGCGATATTTGCTTCGCGGCTGTCAATGCCGAGGACGCTTTTCACGTTCTGGCGCGCGAATTCAATACTCACCAACCCCTCATAGCATCCTAAATCAACCACGCTAAGCTCGTTCCAGGGTTTATTTTTTGTGAAATTCGCCGCTGTTGTCAGAACTGTTTTTAAGAAAATACCGTCAAACGTCGGCGTGTCAGATGTTTCTGATTTTGACAAAAACAGTCCTTCGCCATTTGATGATAAATCATAGGAATCCCAATTTCTATATTTTTGCACGATCATCGCTCTTTTTCTGTTAAATTCGTGTAATTCCATATCCCCATCAGCTTATTAGTTTGTAGCTTTTTAACTTTTTAGGAATTAGCTTCTTAGCTTCTTAGCGTTGATAGCATTTTGTTAAGCATTTTCATTACCTCCATCGATAAATTATGAATTTCCAATTTTGAATTTTGAATCAATTTTTAATTCTTTAATGATGAAACAATTTTACCGAAAATCAAGGTTAATTCCTGTGCTTCCTTCCACAATTTTCTTATTTCGTCCTTTTTATCAGGAACGCACGTGGCAATCATGCGTAACCAATGTTTTGTCTCCTGCGCCTCCTTTTTACAGATAAAGATTTTATTTCTAAAGTCCTTTTTAGAACTCGCGGCGTTAGCTTCCATATAGTTGGCTCCGACGCTTGTGCCGGAACGAACCAGCTGGCTTAAAATTGGTCTAGTTACAACGTCTTGATTTGCGCTTCTGCAAAATACAATAATGTTTTCACCAAACTTTGCTGTTCTTTCTTCAAGATCATAATTGTTTTTAGTTTCTGCCATGGATGGATTTTTTAATGTTTTAAAATTTATGTATTTAAGTTTGATTCAAAATTCAAAATTGGAAATTCAAAATTTGATTTTAACCGATTTTTATACTAACAAGCCATGACCTGATAAGCTAGCAAGCTACCACCTAACAAGCTAAAAAGCTATTTATTAATCACGTAGTCGTAAACCGTTTTGGAGACCTCCGTCATGAATTTGGACGCTTTGGCTTCGTCGCCGCCGTTGGAACCTAGGCAGAGCAGGTAATTTCGGTTCGGCGCATAAATAATGCCGCAATCGGAAAATGTTTTATCTTCAGCTGACGTGCCTATCTTGTGAGCCACTGTAACAGCATCGGGCACTCCGGCCGCGATTTTATTATTAAATGGCGTATTGGCCAGATAGGAAAGAATTTTCTGTGAATTCTCAGGGTTCAAGTAGTTAGCGTTATAGAGCGACAAAAACATATTGGAAAGGATTTTCATGTCAATTTTTTGATAAACCAATTCTTGCGATTGACCCATGACCGGTATGAATTGCAAATCGTCGCTCATCCATCCCATATAATTATAAACATCTCTTAATGGGTCCGTAATGCCGATATTGCTCATGATATTGGCAATGGCCGTCATGGCTGTGTTGTCTGATTGCTCCAGCATGATTTTTATTAGATCCTCAACTGTGAATTGCCGATCTTTGCCGACTTTGTACAGTTTACCGAAATTACTGTCTAAATCCAATTCATTAAGCGCATAAGAATCCGATACTTTCAACAACTCATTTTCAACGGCTTTAAGCAAGGACATGGCTAAAGGCACCTTAACGGTGCTGGCGGCGGTAAAAAGCTCGCGTTCATTAAGGCCAATCCAGGAAGCATTGTTTAGATAGTCAAAGTAAATGTAAGTTCTTTGAGGATATTGCTTTTGAATAGCCAGTAATTTTTGTTTTAAGGGCAGAAAGTTGATGATGTAATGTTTGTTTAATTTCAGAACAACATCTTGATTAAGAAAAGACAACACCGAATCACTTGGCGTATTTTCAGATGACAACCGTAGGATAGTGGCTTGAGACGGATAAAATTTCGTATACAAAAAACCTAAAAAAATGCCTCCAACCAAAATTATCGCTCCGGCCGTTGCTAATTTTAAATATTTTTTTATCATATTTATAATAAGATAACAAAGGGGTTAATACCCTTTATAACAGGTTAGTGCCGGTGGTCCAGCCACTGAAATTGAAGAATGGAATCGGCGCGTTTGATGCTGTCCAAGAAATAGCAGTACCCAAGGTTATGGACGCGGGGAAGGCGCCGGAAGTGGCGCTGTAGGTGCCAAATCCCGGCACGATTTGCATACCCAAATTAGTCGCGGATGAATTGGTGCCCCAGGGCTGAAAACGCGTGCTAAAATAGCTTATCGTTTGAAAATAATCAGAAGCGCCGATATGGCATTTGGTGCCGGAAGCGATTGAAGACTTAGCCCAGGCCAGCCAATATTGTCCGGCGGTTAAAGTGGTTGACATCGGAAAGAACTCCACCCGCGGTCCGCTAATACTAGAGGCAAGATAGGTGCTGCAGTTGGTGACCGAACAAGTGTAGTTGCTGTAAGAAACCGAGGTGCTGTTGGCGATTCCCACTGGATTATTGATAGATACCTTTGTACTGCCACTTACGCTCATTTGAATACCCCAACTTCCACTCCAAAATGAGGTAATGCGCAAAGGGTTGGCAGTATCACGGGCATAGAGCGCGGCTGACTCGGTTAGTCCCACAGTCGTAGTAATGTTGGAGATGTTAGCAGTAAACGAACCGAACGCGTTCATTCTTAAAAAATAATAATCGTGAGGCAAATAAAACGGGGCAAAATATAAGCTGTTAAGGCCAGGAGAGGAAGTGGCAGGCAGGGGCGCGCCGTAGCCATATGGCGTCCAGTCGGAATTGGAGTTGCCGCCGCCGCCGGCCGGTCCGCTGAATTTCAAGGTTTGGCCGTCCTGGCTGATGGTCAGATTCGTCACCGCGGAAAAATTCACTACGCCTGAAGAAATGGTTGTGCCGGACGACTGTTCTTTGATTCCCACGATCGTGTTTGCGTTGCCCACTTCTTGAATCGCGCTGTTTTCGCAGACCAGCGCGCGCGTGTTCGTGGAATTGTACCACAGCGCCCCGTTCTGCGTGCAGGCGCCGCCGATGGTGTCCGCGCCGCCGGTTTTAACGTCCAGCGCCAGATAAATCGGCGAAGCCGTGCCTGTTCCGGCGCCGATCTGCACCGTGCTGTTGTCGTTTTTCGTTTTCAGAAGATCGCCGTAAACGTCGCGCGCCACTTTCGCGTACGCCACCGCGTCAATGCGCTGGCGCGGGAAAAGATTTTCAAAAGAAACGCCGACGCAAGAACTGGCAACCTGCGCCGCCACGCCGATATCGAGATAAATGGTGTCGTTGTCGTAAAAATTGTACGTGCTCAAATCGTCGGCCGTGCCGATGCCGGCATTAAACACGCCGTTCACCACGCTGATCGTGTCGGTTGTCGGCGCCCCGGCCGGCCAGAGCTTGCTGCCGCCGCTGGAAGCCGTGTATATTGAAAATTGAAAACAATAATTCGTGCCTGTCCCTCCGAGCGGACTGCCGGCCGCGTCGGTCAATCGGCCTTGATAAGAAAGAATATCCGAAACCCCGGCGGTCGCGTTCGCCTGATCTGGGAAAAGAAAAACCGCGGAAAGCGACACCGCGAGCAATATTGTCAGCGCGCCTTCGGCAAAACCGAAAATCAGCATCAGGATAAATCCTCTGCCGCGCTTGCCGTTAAGTTTTACGCCGTTGGATGTGATGGACATGGGAATCAGCTAGTCAGCAAGACAAGCAAGACGAGTGAAACAAGTTACAAAAGACTTAATATTCTCAATTAACTTGTCTTGCTTGTCTCGCTTGTTTTACTTGTCTTGCTTTTTTAGAATTTCAATTTAGTGATTATTTCATCCGTTTCAACAAAGCATTGCTCGAATAAATTTTGCAGAGGCGATTTGGCTGTTTTTTCAGGCTCGGTTTTTCCCATTGCCGCTGGAAACGCGAGCGGCAATTCTTTTGAAACGAAATGATGATTGACATGCATGGCTATTTCAAGCGGCGCCGTCACTTTTATCATGTACTGCTCTTTTTTCCGGCCGCCGTCTTTTTCCAGCGTGAATTGCACGCCGAGATCAAGCAGTTCCGCGCTTTCCAAAACTTTTTCTTCGATAAAATTCGAAAACAGCGATTTGATCTGGATAACATCCGGAAATCGGTAATATATGTCGAAATTAAATCCAAAACCAACGATCGACGGCTGATCGAACAAACTGTTGTATATGCGGCTGAATTCGTTTATTAAAATAGAATCGGCCGGATCTTTTTGCGAATTGTCTTCAACGCGCAATCTGGCCTGTTCAACCGCGATCTGCAAGTTCAGCTTCGGCAGATCCAAAGTTTTGCGGTTGGCGAAAACATTGTCAACGAAACGCGCGCCGGCTGCCTGGTCGCCCTGATAAATTCCAACGACCCGCGAATTTTCCGGCATTAAAAATTTATTGCCATTGAAAATAACGACAAAATTCGAGTGATATAGAGATTTCGCGGTGATTATCATAATCGTGATTCAACCGTTTCTTTATTTCTCGACGAAGATCGGCTGGATGGCGGTGATCGGCGTCCAGGATCCTGTTTGCCCCATTTCTCCAACCAGAAGATAATACGTTCCGTTCGCCAAGCTGTCCGGCATATCGTTTAGCGTGTAATCGTAAGAACCGTTTTCGCAGAGAGCGCCTTTGTTGTACACAAACATCGTCGGATCGTTCATGTAATCGTTCGGATGCGGATAAACCAGAACCACGAAATATTTTTTCGCGCAGCTCCCTTGCAGTCTAAGCGAGTCGCCGTTGCCTTTGGCCGATACGCTCACTTCAATGTCCTTGTTTTCTCCCGGATCGTTGGAATTGTCTTTTTTCGTGTGCCAAGACAGCATTTTTTTCGTTTCTATGGTCTTTTTTTCCAAGGCGAATGAAAATTTCGTCGCTTTGGAAACGTTTGATTGCTCCATTGGCTGATTTGTTTCCCTTATCGCCCACTCGAAATCCGCCTGCGCCAGATAATCTTGCCCGGCGCTCTCGTATCCGACTTTCAGCGAATACGCGCCCGGCTGGAAATCGGCCGGCTTCTCGATTTTCACCTGATAGCCGCTGATCTGCTCCGCCAAAATGACGCTGCCGGCCAGGTCTTGTCCGTCCGGCCCGGCCAGGCTTAATTCATTGATGTTCATCCGCGGCTGGAAAAGCATGCGGATTTTCTGAAAAATTCCGGCCGATTGGATTTTCAACAGCTGAAACAAAGGGGTTTCGTTTTCATAGAAAAATGCCCGCGCGTTTTTGAATCCGATTTTCCGGATGTCCGCCGGCTCATCCTTGATCTTGATCGCGGCCAAGGTGCTGTTGGCGGAATCAGTGGCGTTATCGCCGGCCAAAACAATGACGCTTGCGGCCGTGGCATTGTCATCCGCCAGGGCGATAACGCTTTCAGCCGTGGCGTTCGCGTCTGATACTGGCAATTGAATCCGGCCGCCGGTTGAATTATCCGCTACGTCGCTTTCAATCGAAATCATTGTCGAATCGTCATCCCCTGCGATTGGCGCCGGCGCTTCTTCGTTTTGCGAAACAACAACCGTGCCGTTGCCGTTGTCAATATTCGTCGTGATGCCGGTGTCGATCACGGTGATGTCGGCGTTGTCAACGGTTGAATCGCTTTCCGCGGCCGAATCATCTGTTTGCTCGGTTTGCGCCGGCTGTTCGGTTTGATTGTTTTGCTCCGAACTTTGCGAAAGCAAAACTACGGTGGAATTGTCGTCTTCAACGATTTGCAGCGGAATTTCTTCATTCGGCGCGCCGCCAGTCGAATTATCAATATCCGAGGACGGATTTTCCTCATTTTGCGAAACGATAACCGTGCCGTTGCCATCGTCGATATTGGTGGTGATGCCAGTATCGATAACGGTTATAACGCTTTCCAAAATTACTTCTTCAATATTATTTTCAACCGTGGCGTTATCCGCCGCTGTTTCGTCGGCGAACGTCGCCTGAACGCCGAAACTAATCGTTAAGGCGAAGATTAAAATTAATGCCAGAGCCAAACGGAAAGAGTTCAATTTGTTTTGTTTAATTTGAAAAATTCGCAATTTTAAAATACTCCTTTTTAAAAAGAATATTTTATTTCGCCAAAATGGCTTGATCGCGGATAACAGAACAAACAGCTGTTTGCGCTTGTTTTCACGATCAAGCAACAGGCGGCCTTTTGATATGTTGTCCTTCTTTAAGCTCATACGGCGGTTTTAATTTATTCACCTTGGCGAGCAGCTGCCAGGACACGTCGAAACGCTCGGACAGGGCGTTGATGTTCTCGTTTTGTCCGACCGTGCAATCAACCCAATTCTTTTTGATCCATCTTTTTCTTTTTTGCGACAGCCACAAAAGAAACAGGCAGGCGACAAGCGACAAGAAAACAACAATTTCAACGGCCAGGGCCGGCGGCTTCGGCGCGCTCCAGAACCAAATCGATCCGCCTTCCAGCCGCGTCAGCTTCTCGCCGCTTTTCACGCCCACGCCCGCCGTTGCGCCGGAATCGTAATTAACGCTGAACTCGGACCGGTACCAGCCGCCCCAGAACGGCTTTTTCAATTCGAAATTCCAATCCGACGTTTCGCCGCGCAGAATCGGATATTGGCCGCCGTTTTCAGCGAACTCAACGCCGAAAAAATATGTCGTTAAAACGCCGACGTCCGCGTCGATCGAAACATTGCCAATATTTTTAACAAGCGGATGCAATAAAATTTTATCGGCCTGCGGCGTCATGGTAAAGCCGGCGATTTCCAATTTTCTCGTTAAAACGCCGGGAATCGTGATTGCCACGCGCAGGCCGGTGCGCACCGACAAACTCACGCCGGTCTGGCTGTTTGTTTGCGGCTTTTTTTCCTGAATCAAAATACAGCCGTTGTGCTCGCCCACGCCCGCGGTTTTCGGGATGTTGATCGTAAACGGCACGATTTCATTGGTATTCGACTCAAGCGTCACTTCGGACTTTTTCAAACTTATCCAGGCGCCCACATCGCTTTTCGCCTCTGAAAATTGCTTGCACGCAAAAGCGCCGCCCGTGGACGGCGTGGAATCGGCGGCGTAAACCAGCATTGTTTTCGTTTCCGCGGAATTATTTACAACGCGAATGCCCTCTTGCTGAATTGAACCCGGCTCGAGCGTATGAACGAATATCGATTCGGTCCGCGGATTATTCGCCTGCGGATAAGCCGGACGGCCGCCGAATCCGCCGTATTCAATGGCAAAAACCGGCGAAATCGAGATCATGAATAATGCCAGCACTGTCCCTCCCTGTACCAGAATCTTTCTGCGCATATTTTACGTTTTCAATATTATGATTAAGCGGCGCCAACCGTCATCGTCAAGCTGATCGTGTAATCGGCAGCTGCCGGCTGTTCCGCCGGAATAGTCTGAGTGACGGCCACGCCGGTCAGCATCCAATCGCCGATATCATCAGCCTCGGCCGCGCCGGTAAGAATGGTAATGGTGTCCGTGGCATTCTGGCTGAATTGGGCGTATGTGCCCTTGCTTACATTGTCCGTGGTGCATGTCAGGCAGTTGCCGGCGATAAGCGTGCCGGCGGTCGCGTTGAGCGACATCTGGCCTTTGTAAGCATCGGCGTCGCCGCCATCGGTGCAGCCGGAAGTCGTCGGATCATTGAAATCCAGGTCTGTTCCCGCGCTGACAAAAGCATCAGTCGGATTTGATGCGGCGATCGTGACCGACCAGGCGCCGTCATTGGCATCCGGATTCTGCACGTAGATCTTCTGCGTAGACGTGCCAAGCGTGCCGGTGGTCGACTGGCAGGAAAAACTGAATGTAGCCGCGCTCAACGCCACCGACGGACTGCCGACCGTGGAATTATTCTCGTCAACAATGTCGATGCTAAGCGTGCCCGCATTGATCGTCTGCGTAAACGCGGAAGTGGCCGTGAGCGCGGCCAAGGCATAGCTCGCCGATCCGATCACTCCGGCGAAAACGATGGCGACAACCAGCGCCGCCGCGATATTAAGATTGGAAAGCATTTTCCTGAACATTTTTTTCATATTGTTTTTATTTTAATTAATATTTTAATCATGCTCGCTCCTTCAAGGAGAAAGCAATTTTTATTTTTAATTTGCGCTCAATATCCAATATTTCAAATTAAATAACGTCTACTCGTTAGCTGACTATATTATAGCACATCCTTTCTTGAATTTGCCAAGCGAAAAACGACGAGTTATGCACAGCCGAATTTACAGATTTTCAAATAAAAAACATTGCCGAAGCAACGTGTTTTTACCGCAAATTTTTTTGTTTCTGCCTATCCGGCAATTCGATTTGACCAAGGGAACGGCGGCGCCAGGAACTCGAGCTTAATCTTTTGTTAATGCACTGGCGGCGCCAGGAACTCGAGCTCAATCTCACATGAATGCATTGGCGGCGCCAGGAACTCGAGCGGAGCGAGTAGTTCCTGGCGGAGAGGGAGGGATTTGAACCCTCGGTGAGTTTCCCCACACACGCTTTCCAAGCGTGCGCACTAGACCACTATGCGACCTCTCCATATTGCCATTTGAATGTGCGCACGCTTAAATTCATCCCTTAAGTATGCGCACTAGACCACGGAGCCTGTCCCGAGTTTATCGAGGGACGACCTCTCCATATTACTAGTAATCTCTGAAATATCTTCAAATTAGATTTCTATCAAATTTTTCAGCATAAAAATTTAATTTGAGGATGTTTCGAAAGATTAAATCATAAAAAATTGTCAATTTTTAAATATTTAAATGAATAATTGTTCTTTTTATTCCCTTTTTATCGCTGTTTTCATGCGCATAACAGCTGTTTTCTAACTAAATATAGATTCGCCAGTCCGAATAATATGGTTAATTGCGCTCCGTTCTTGTTTAACCCGCGATACCTCGTCTTAGTGTGATGCCACAAACATTTGATGATCAAAAACGGCCGTTCGACCTTGCACCTGATTGATGATAATTTGCGATTGCGTTTATGTTGGCTTGCGCTTAGTTTTTTGTTTCGAACGCCTTTGTCCAATATTCCATAAAATCTCCCTTCTCGGCGCATTTTCATCTTAATTCGTTGATCAGCATAGGCTTTGTCGCCGAATATCGCGTTTTCATCGCCATCGAGCAATTCGTCCATTCGTTTTTTATCGTGCACTTTGGCGGTCGTGATTTTTACTTTTTTAACCAATCCTTTGTCGCAATCGACATTGATATGCGCTTTCATGCCGAATTGCCATTGTCCGTTCTTTTGCGTAGAACTCATTTCCGGATCGCGTTTCTTCTCAATGTTTTTCGTGCTCTTGGGCGCGTGAATAATCGTAGCATCGAGAATGACGCCATTTTTCATAATCATGTTTTTTTCTTTCAGAACCGCGTTAATCGCTTCGAACATCTTTGTTTGCAATCGATTGGCTTCCAACAGATGCCGAAAATTCAAAATCGTTGTTTCATCCGGCACGGCTGCGGAAATCAAGTCTATTTCCAAAAATTTCTGGAATGAATTGCGGTCGTAAATCGCTTCCTCGGCGCCGGGATCGGATAAATCATACCATTGCTGTAAAAAATATATTTTCAACATTAGCAACAAATCCATTTTACCGCGCCCAATCGCTTCTTTCTGATAGAATGGCTCGATTACGGCTGTTAACTCTTGCCAAGGAACCACGGTTCTCATCTCATTGAGAAATCTTTCGCACTTTAACTGTTTCTTATTCTGGGCAATGGCCAAAAAACTTGGTTGACGCATAATTGTAAGCATTTATTTTTTAGATTGACATGCTTACATTATATCATTTTTTAACCGTTTTTCAGAGCTTACACTAGTCTTTCCAAAGTCCAAGCAATTTTTTAAATTTTATTCCGCCTTTGTACGATTTAATTTCCAATTCTCTCTTGTAAGCTAACGATTTTGTCGGATAATTTTCAGTATATATCACTTCCCATGGAATTCCATTTTTTGTCGATTTTACAAATCCAGCATTGTGTCTTCTTAATCTTTCTTCCAAATCTTCAGTGTGCCCGATGTAATGCTTTTTGTTTTTTTGACTCTTTAGAATATAAGTTGTGTACATATATTTTGCGCTTTCTGCCGCGAAGCGGCATCCCGCTCCGCGGGACAAGCGTGCGCACTAGACCACTATGCGACCTCTCCATTAATAAAACTCAAAGCGCAAAGTTCAAAGCTCAAAATAAACTTAAAATTTAAAATGTAAAACTTAAATAAATAAACACCAATATTCAATCATCAAATCATCGCTCCGCGAGATCTCGCGAAGCGAGACAATAATCAATAAACAAATTTAAACAATAGTATGCACACTGGACCACCCCGAGTTTATCGAGGGACGACCTCTCCATCATTAAAGCCCAAAATTCAAAGCTCAAAACTCAAAATAAACTTAAAATTCAAAATACAAAAATCTTACGTAGTTCTTTCGTTTTTCTTGCGAGCTCATGCGAAGCAATCTACCATTGCGAGCATCACACTTAAGAAAATCATTGCTCTTTTGAATCGCGAAGCAATCTACTTTCTTAATTAGTTTTTCCGTCTTTTCGTTGCGAGGGAGAGAAACGACCGAAGCAATCTTCAATGCTCTGTTTCCGTTTTTCCGTGGATTTCTCATCCCCTTGCCTTCCCCTAAAATATCATATAGAATTGATTTTGACAATACTTGCAGAAAACATTGCTTGCTGAAAACCGGAGGAAAACCATGGAAACTGTTTGGAGAGAAGATCTGAAGCGCGGGCTGGTGCCCAATTCCATCACCCTTGGCGGGCTGTTTCTCGTTCCTTTCATCATCTTGTTCCATTATCACGCGTATTTCATCACGTCGCTCGCCATTCTTGTTTCAGCCTGGATTCTGGACGGATTCGACGGCTGGTGGGCGCGCCGGACAAAAAGCTGCACGCAGATCGGCGCGTTTATGGATCCGCTCGTTGACAAGCTGTTCACCTGGTCGCTGCTTGTTTATTTCTGGGACGAAATCGTTCCGGCCGCCGGCATTCTGATCATCGCCGTCGGCGTTTGCCTGACCGTCGCGCGAATTTGGAAGATGATTTACGGCGCGAAGAAAAAAATCAAAGTGAACATCCTGGCCTCGATTTCGGGAAAAATCAAGGTATGCGTTGAAAAATCCGCGTTCACGCTGATTATTCTGGCGCAGATCATGGCCGACCGGAACATTTTACCGGAAGCGAGCGGAATCATTCTAATCATCGCGAATTGCGCGCTGTTCGGCAGTTTATTCTTTGCCGCGTTCAGTTTGAAGCGCCAAGTGCGGGAATTGACTTGAACAAAAAGACTCATCTTAACGAGATGGGTCTTTAAATTTGGCAAAATAAAAACCGCTCACAGTGCAGTGTAGTCTGTTTGTCAACAGACAAACTGCACTACACTGTTTTCATGAACGATCTTCTATATATCTTAAATCTTAACGATTTCGCTTTTTATTTACGCCTACCCGATGCGCGGCAAACCCATATTAGCAGCGGCAAATGTGTTTTGTTTGGTCGCATTGTCAGATCCTGAAACCCGCGCACTATGCAATTTGCAAGTGCGGGGCGCAGCAAGTTCAGGATGACAATGCTAAATTATCTTCTTTAGCCTTCTTGCCCTTCTTCGCTTCGCGCCTCCTTGCCTTCTTCCGCCTTCTACTGCCCTATTCCGCCTTTTATAGCAATCCGTCGATCGCCTGCTTGAACATGTCATACGGCTGGGCGCCGCCGATCAGCCGGCCGTTGATAAACGTGGCCGGCGTGCCGTCAACTCCGGCGGCAACAGCGGCCGATACGATGTCGGCGATTTTTTTCGCGTATTTGCCGGAATCCAGGCAATCGTTGAATTTTGACGTATTCAATTTTAATGTTTTAGCGTCCGTCTTCCATTGATCAACGCTCATTGTCTGCGCTTTATTCGCGCTAAAAAGCAAATTCATCATTTCCCAGCCCTTGCCAAGCTCGGCGGCGCACTCAAACGCTTCAGCCGCTTTTTGGGCGTTCGCGTGGAATGACAGCGGATAATTGCGCAGCACGAATTTGATCTTGTTCGTATCAACGTAATCCTTTACTAAATTATTTACGGTCTGTTCATGATGCGTCAGGCAGAACGGGCATTCGAAATCAGTGTATAAAATCACGGTCACTTTCGAATCTTTGTTGCCCAGGACAAAATCATCCGAGTTTACGGCCGGAACCTCTTGAACTGCGGCCGGTTGATCCACGGCCGGCTGAATAGCGTCCGCCGTCGGCTGAGCGCTGGCCGCCGAATTTATTGCCTGCTTGTTGCTGAATACGATGCCGAGCATGACGAAAAAGCCGACAACGGCGATGAGCGCCAGGCCCGCGAAAAATCCGAGGAAAAAATTTACCTTTGGTGAAGAATTGTTTTCCAACATAAAATGGGAAGTAGCCGATAGCTTTTTAGCTTGTTAGGCATGGAGAATGATCATCGCGTCGCCTAATAATCTACCAGCTGCCAGCTAATAAGTTCGTTATAACATTAACAAAATTATTCTCAAAAATCAATATGCGAGCAGGATATTCTTATGTGATGTACGTATTTTCCTTATTATTTTTTCAATCTTTTTATTTCAGCTTCAATTTCTTTAATTACTTCCTTATTGCCGATTTCTCCGTCTAAACTAAAAACGATAAAAACTTTTCCATTATATTTTTGCTCAAAATCTTGAAAATTAGCTCTCATTCTTTCAGAAACGGAATAATTGCCAAAGTTCGCTTTCGCTGTTATGGGTTTTATTTGTATGCCAAATGCTTTTTCTCCTACAAAACCCAAATAATCTATGTCTCCCGCATGATCGAGATCATTATCACTTTCAATAAATTTTACCTTTGGAAAATATTTAGCCAACCCGTCATTGACGACGGATTTCTCGCGGATAAATCCGTCGTAGGTCCGATTTCTCGTTAGATTATAAATATAATCTTGACAATCTTGTAATGACAATTCGGCAAATGCTGCTTGCCACTCGGGGATTACAACTTCGGTAATTTTTTCATAAAGTCTTTCCCCCAATTCCGTTAGAATTTCAGGAGTGATTTTTATCGGATTTTTGCTCTCGGTAAAAGCTTTCTCAAAATACCACTTTTCCCATTCATCTATTGTTTTGGGTTGACATTCTCTTATTAAAGCCATTACAGTTCCTACTTTATTCGGGCGTGATAATTGATAAGTTTGACAAGCATAGTTCAAAACTTTTTCTTTCTTACCAAAATCTTTAGAATATTTTTCCATTTTTTTAGCTGGCATAATTTTGAAATAAGTTAATAAATTTTTCTTTATATTTATAATCCATGTCTTGATTAACCGAAGCATAACCATTTTTTATTAAGTGAGCGTTTATAAAAGTTTTATTTTGTAAATATAAATAACACAATAAATTATTATTTTTATCGTATTTTAAATTATCAAACCTTAAAAATACTCTTTGTCTGCTTGTTTTATCTTTAAGAAAATTTATTGCCTCTTTTGACCTATTGGGGTTATTTTTAACACCCAACAACTTAATAACCAAGTCATTATTTAATTTTAATGTTTCGGGATCAATTATTTCTTTTACGGTAAAAAATTCATCTCTTTGTTTTTCGTTTTCATCTATCCTTGAGCCGAATTGTAATTTTTTTGGATCGACTTTCTTGTCAAGTTTAATCGGGTCTTTAAAAATATATGGTAATTTAGAAATTTGATCTTTAAAATTTTTATCTATATTTTCTTGGTTTATGAATTTAACTGTTGAGTTGTCAAACATTTTACCAACGCCAACATCTAATTTTTGTTTTATCATTTCAATAAATTTTGAGTTGATTTCATATCCTACGGAATTACGACATAAATTTTTTGCCGCCAACGAAGTTGTGCCACTACCGACAAAAGGATCAAGCACAGTGTCTCCGGCGAATGAAAACATTTTAATCAATCTTTTTGGTAATTCTTCTGGAAACATGGCGATGTGTCCGTCTTGACGCACGCCGTTAAAATTCCAGTGGCCTTGAAAATATGTATTCCATTCTTCTTTCGTCATTTTTGAAAGCTCTTTTAAATTTTTATCTATTTTTTCTGGCGTCCCATTTTTTTTGAACAATAAAATAAATTCATAATCTAATTTAATTATGCCATTACGTGGATACGGGAAAGACCCCATTATTGTGGCTCCTCCCGATGTGTTCATTGTAGTTGATTTTTGCCATATAATCGCGCCCATATAATCAAATCCGATTGTTTCGCAAAATTTAATTATTTCAGTCCTGATCGGAATAATTTTATATCGACCGTAATAAACAGAGCGAGCAAATTGATCGCCGATGTTAATACATAAACGACAACCATTTTGTAATACTCTATAACATTCCTGCCAAACTAAGTTTAAATTATTGATATAATTTTCATAGCTGTCGTTGTATCCGATTTGATCATCTGTTCCGTAATCTTTTAGCTGCCAATATGGCGGTGAAGTTATCACTAAATTCACAGAGTTATTAGGCAATTCATTCATTTGTCTTGAATCGCCTCGTATAATTTTATGGTTAGTTTTTATGTCGTTTATAGTCATAGTAATTACAGTTTACATTAAAATAAGCATTCAATAAATCGTTTTCGCAGCCCCGTTATTCTACAGGGTAAACTCCGCGCCTGCCTGCTCGCCGTCGCGTAGCCGCTATGGCGGAGCACGGCCGGTAGGCAGGGAGAAAACACCTTATACCCCTCTATAATTAAAGAAAAAGAAATTTGAAAATTTTTTAAACAATTGGGCGACTGTCCGCCTCTGGCGGGATAGCCCGAAAAAGAAAAGGAATATTTCAGCAAACATCCGCGTGTATGCGATGTTTGCTGGCGTTATAATATGCCGCGAAACGGCTAAACGCCAACAAATATGGGCGGAGGTTTGCAGGGGTACGGAGCAGACCGTAACCGCATACGCAGTGTTAAGTGGTGTCATTCTAATCCTATTTCTCAAATATTTTATAAATTTGATCCGCAATCATTGTCCATGTAAAGCCTACCATTATAAAGGTTAGAAAAAGGATTAACTTATTTAATGAAAGCTGTAAGTTTGTCTCGGACGGTGCTATATGAAGCTTGTTTTCAGCGTGAGGCCCCGATTGAACAACATCTATAAGATCAGTGTTTGAAATATTAAATCCAAAATCACCTGGGTTTGTGAATTTTACAGTGTTTTTTCCAAGCCAAGTTTTTGTTTGCGGGTCAAATTGTAATAATATTTTTCCACCAAAACCTTTCTGTTGACTTACATCATTAGGCCGTTCAGTTATTTCAGCACCGGACATTCTGAAATAAAAATTTTTTCCTTTTTCTTTATCTAATATTTCTTTATCATAAAATTCCATCTTGGATAATATTTCAATAGGGTTATTGACTAAAAAAGCTCCTTTTGTAGAGTATGTGACAGTTGTCATGCCTATAACGTTTTCTGGTTTTATTGTTCCGTTATCTTCAACCTTGGATACCATTGGTTGATGTAGTTTATGGATGATTCGTGGGGTGACAAAAAAACTGTAAATGTAGCCGCCTATTACTATTAATAAAGGTATAATAATAAGGAAAAAATTTTTTGGTTCAATCATATAAGGTTTTGGTAAAAAATTTTATGTTGTTAATAGGGTTAGAATGATTTTACTTAGCTCCTTCTACTCGAACATTATTCTCACCCATCCCATCCGCCGCGGATAAATCAGGACTATTTTCTTTAAGTTCGCGTTCAATTTCGCGTTTATCTTTCTTTCGGTAATTTATCAAATTCCTCATTTAAAATCTTGAATGCTTTGTCGTAGGATTCTTAGAACCCCACCCAAATTCTCATTTTGTTAAGGGATGAAAATTTGGGCGGAGTTCCGCCATTCCTTTAGAATTTAAAATTAAGGGCGGGCGTAGCCAGATACACGCTGTTATGTGATGTAGCCAGAAATTTCTTTTGCCTTATTATTCTTTTTTTGGCAATTCATTTATTCAGGTCTTCTTATCCAGTAACCTGCATATTCGTCATTGACTAGATGATTTTTCCAACCATTTGGCCCCGCTAAATCTGTAAGTTCCTTCCTGATTTTTGGATTTGCTTCTCTTGTTTTGGGCGGTATAAAAAGCATACCTTCTTCATTTGTTTCAGCTTCATCAGGTTTTATGCCAGCTACCTGTTCAAACAACTCATCAAATCTTTGTCTTGGTTCATTTTTGGGAGAACCTGGTCCCATTTCTGGTGATTTCATAATCATGTTGGTTAAATTATTAAACAGTCAAATTATATCACAAGCTATGTTCGACCTGAAATAAATTGCCAATCGCGTTTATTCTACCAGACCGATTCTTTTTGCGCAAATTCACTTAATAACATGAATCAAATTGCTCTTCGAAGCGAGCAGTCCCAGCTTCAAACGCTCTTCGCTGCTCGCGTACATGGTGAAAAGTTTTTCGCCTTTTTTCACCTTCTGCCCGAGCGAAACATGCAAATGAATGCCGGCGAACTTGTCGAGCGGCGCGCCCAGGTTCTGGCAGATTTCCGTAACCGCGCGATTATTAACAAAAGTTATTTTACCGTTTTTGTGCGCGTGGATTTCATAGCGCCGGATTTCCTGCATCACTTCTTCGGAATTGATATCGTTTTTTCCGCCTTGCGCCACGATGATTTCGTTCATCTTTTTCCACGCTTTGCCGGTTTTCAATTGCTTCTGCGCGATTTCCCGGCCTTGTCCGGGTTTGCAATGCCCGTGCAATTCCAACAAAATCCCCGCCTGTTTCACTGATTTATTTTCCAAATCCATTGGCCGGTATTTGTACTGCTGAAGAACGCGAAGACAATCGCGCGCTTCGAGCGCCGGACCGATTCCCTGGCCGACCGGCTCTTTGGCCGAGTTCGGCAGGACTTTTATTTTCATTTTGAATTTTTTCGCCAAGAACTCGAATTTCTTTTCAATCTGGCGGCTGTATTTCATTTTCGGCACTTTGCAATTTTCGCCGACCGGAATGTCAATCACGAGCGAATCAACGCCGGTCGCCACCTTCTTCGCCATGATGCTGACCACCATTTTATCGTACGGTTCCAAACCGAGCGGACGATTTATTTTAATGATTTTGTCGTCGGCCGGCGCAAGATGAAGCCCGCCGCCCCAGACTAAGCAGCCATTCGTTTTTCGCACGATTTTTTTGATTTCTTCCAGGGAAAAACTCACCGGGCACAGGACTTCCATCACATCGGCCGTGCCGGCCGGCGAAGTGATCGCGCGCGACGACGTGTTCGGAATGCAGATGTCGAGCGACGCGATTATCGGCACGATAATCGGCGTTGTGCGATTGCCCGGCAGTCCGCCGACCGAATGCTTGTCCGCCGATTTCATTTTCAGATCGAATTGGTCGCCGGTTTCCGCCATGGCTTTCGAAAGATAATAAATTTCTTCGTCAGAATAAGATTTGACAAAGCTGGTGGAAACAAAATATGTTATTTCCACTTCGCCGAGTTTTCCATTGACAATGTCGTCGATGATTGCGTATATCTCGTCGTAACTCGCCGGCCGGCCCAGCATTTTCTTTTTTATCGTTTCAATGGACAGCGGCCGCGATTCCAGCACCGCTTCCACGATGTCGCCGTCTTCCACTTCTTTTTTGTGCCACAGATCTTTGAATAAACCGATCTGGCCCGGCTTCACCTGTTTGTTTGAAACGTCAACGGCCACGGTGATCTTCCTGTTCTTGCTCCAGATCAAAGACACGCGGTCGCCCGGATGGATGCCGTAGTTGTCCGCTTCTTCCTCGTTTAAAATCGCGATCGGCCGGTCGCCGGT
>JAZDPK010000020.1:0-5210 GCA_043797615.1 Parcubacteria group bacterium | reverse complement strand
TGGAAGTGAGCGACGACGAATTGGTGTCCACCGACATTCTCGGCACGACCGCGTCGGCGATCGTTGATTCGAATTATACGCGCGTTGTCGGCGGCCCCGAGACAAAGCTCGGGACGGGCAATCTGGTTAAAGTTCTGGCGTGGTATGACAATGAATGGGGATATTGCAATCGGCTGGTGGAAATGACCGAAAAAATATAGTTAAATGTAACAACATGATCCACTGATTGGCAACGTGATCCACGTGATTTGTCTTGAGTTTAAACAATTATGGACTAATCAGTTTCCGCCATAGGCGGATCTACCTTTGGCGGAGATCAGTGGCAAATCATGTCCCGAAGGGATCCCTTTGGGATTGATCAAGTTGTCATATCCGGCTTAAATATATTATTAACATAAGAATAATTTGCTATGATTTATCCATTGTTATTTATTTTCGGCTTGTTAGTCGGCAGTTTTCTGAACGTGGTGATCTGCCGTCTGCCGGAAAAGAAATCGATTGTCAAAGGCCGTTCGTGCTGCCCGTCGTGCCAGGAACGGATAAAGTTCTACGATTTGATTCCGATCGTGAGTTTTTTCATTCTCAAAAGAAAATGCCGAAAATGCAAAAAGCCGATTTCCTGGCAGTATCCGCTGGTCGAGCTGTTCACCGGATTGATTTTCGTTTTTCTCGCTTATCATTATCAGATCGTTGCCAATTTCAGCAATCCGCTGTTTTTCCGCGACCTGGTGTTCGCTTGCGCCCTGATCGTTATTTTCACCACCGACCTGCGCTTTTTCATGATTCTCGACGCGGTGGTGATTCCGATGACGGTGTTCGCTTTGCTTGTGAATATTTTCATCCTTAGCAATTCAATCAATTTTATCAGCGTGATTATCTCGCTGGTCGTCGCCGGAATCGTTGCCGGCGGATTTTTCTGGCTGCAGTATTTCATTTCAAAAGGAAAATGGATCGGCAGAGGCGACATCAATCTCGGTTTTCTCATGGGCTTCATGCTCGGCTGGCCGAATATTCTGTTCGCCCTGATTCTCGGCTATTTCCTCGGCGCGATCGTGAGTTCGATTCTGCTATTGTTCAAATTGAAGAAAATGGACAGCCCGATGCCGTTCGGCGTGTTTTTGACCGTGGCGACGGGCGTGGCTTTGTTATACGGTAATCAGATAATCGGGTGGTATTTAGGTTTATTGAAATAATCCGAATAAAATCCGGGAAATCCGAATGCTCCGAACAAAATTATCCTCGTATTGAAAAAATTCGATCAATTATGGAAAAAATTTTGCATAAAGAACTATGCTATAAAATTTATGGTTTGTGTTTCGAAGTGCATCGCGAATTAAACCGGTTTTGTCGTGAAAAGCAGTTTGCGGATAGATTTGAAATGAAATTGAGAGATTCAAAAATAGAATATGTCAGGGAATTCAATATTTCAGTTTTAAATCCCAATGCACCGAAGGGAAATATTGTTGATTTTTATATCGATAATAAAATATTTTTTGATGCTAAAGCGAAAAGGTTCATAACTAAAGAAGATTATTATCAGATGCAACGATACTTACGAGCGGCCAATTTAGAACTCGGTTTAATTGTAAATTTCCGAAGCACATATCTGAAGCCTAAAAGGGTGTTGAATACCGTGTTATATAATCAAAAAGAAAAGTTTAAATAAAAAATTCGAACTATCAATAAGTCATAAGTTAATTTTATGAACATTACCGATGTCCAAAACAGAATTCACGATTTTCAAAAGAAGCGCGCTACCGAGCTGGGCGCGGATTTGACGCTTGATTTAGCGTTCATGCATTTGATCGAAGAAGTGGGTGAAGTCGCTAGGCAGATTGTCAATAAAAAACATCCGAATTTCAGAGAATTTAATTAGAATAATTTGAAAGAGGAAGTTGTGCAGGCTTTACTGGACGTGCTACTTGTCTCAGGGATTTGCAGCATTGATTTACCGACGGAAATCGATAAAAAAATAAAAGAGATGGAACAGCGGAGAATTGGAAACTCGAAATAAATCATGCGATAATATATTCGGAGAATTCGGATTCTCTTTTTCATTCGGATTATGATGTATCTATGAATAAAACTGATGCCAAACAACGCTTGGAAAAACTGAAAAAGCAAATGCGCGAGGCTGACCACGCGTACTATGTTTTGGATCGGCCGATCATGTCCGACGCGGCGCGCGACAGCTTGAAAGACGAGGTGGAAAAGATCGAAGCGCTTTTTCCGGATTTAATCACGCCGGATTCGCCAACGCAAAGGATCGGCGGCAAAGCCTTAAGCCAATTCAAAAAAGTCAGGCACGACATCGAGAAATATTCTTTGGACGATGTTTTTAGCATCAAAGAAATTTTGGAATTCGACAAAAGGGTGAAGCGATTTTTGAAATTGGCGGCGGATGAAAAAATCGATTACACCTGCGAGCTGAAAATCGACGGTTTGAACATGTCGTTCCATTATGAAAACGGATATTTCAAACAAGCGGTGACGCGCGGGGACGGCGTATTCGGCGAAGACGTGACGCACACCGTTAAAACGATAAAAAGTTTGCCGCTCAAATTGCGAAAAGACGAAACAGTGGAAATCGGCGGCGAGGTTTACATGCCGAAAAAGAGTTTGGCGGCGTTAAACGAGAGAAACAAGAAAGACGGCAAGCCGGTTTTCGCCAATCCGCGCAACGCGGCGGCCGGCTCGGTGCGCCAACTTGATCCGTCGATCGCCGCTGGCCGCGATTTGGACATATATTGCTGGGCGATTTACAATCCGCTTGATTTGAAAACGCAGGAAGACATGCTGAAAGAGATGCAGAATCTGGGCTTGCGCGTGAACGGTCATTTTCAAAAAGTGGCCGGAATCGAAGCGGTAATTAGATATTGCGAAGAGTGGGCGAAGAAACGCGAACGTTTGGCGTATGTCATTGACGGCATTGCGATCAAAGTTAATAATTTGGAATGGCAAAAGCGCTTGGGACGCGCGGCAAAATACGTGCGCTGGGCGTGCGCGTATAAATTTCCGGCCGAGCAGACAACGACTGTTGTTGAAGATATTGTTTGGCAGGTGGGCCGCACTGGAGCCTTGACTCCGGTGGCGCATTTGAAGCCGGTGCCGGTGGCCGGGTCCGTTGTTAAACGCGCGACGCTGCACAACATCGACGAATTGACGCGGAAAGACATTCGCATCGGCGACACGGTGATTTTGCAGAAAGCCGGGGACGTGATTCCGGAAATCGTCGAATCATTGCCAAAACTCCGAACCGGAAAAGAGCGCAAAGTTGAAATGCCCAAGGTTTGTCCGATTTGCCATTCGAAAGTTGAACGGCGGGAAGGCGAAGTGGCGATTTACTGTTCAAATAAGAATTGTTTGGCGCAAGAAAAAGAGCATTTTATCCATTTTGTTTCCAAACACGGATTCAATATCATGGGTCTTGGCGATAAAATCATCGAACAGCTGATTGACGAAGGTTTGCTGACGAAGGAAACGGATATTTTCGAATTGACCAAAGCCGATTTGCTGAACCTGGAAAGATTCGGCGAAAAATCCGCGGAGAAACTGATAAAGTCGATTGAAGCGAGCAAGAAAATCACGCTGGCGAAATTCATTTACAGCTTGGGGATCCGATATGTCGGCGAAGAGAACGGAGAAATTCTGGCGCGGCATTTTCACCGCCATTCGATTTCAGATTTTATAAATAAAATTCGTATGGCAACAGTTGATGATTTGAATGAGATCGACGGCATCGGCGAAAAAGTGGCGGAAAGTTTTCACGATTATTTCCATAATGAAAAGAATATCAAGATGCTGGAGAAAATGGCGGAATTGGGGATTCGGCTGGGAGGCGGACAAAACAATGTTTTGTCCGTACATCCTTTAGTTGCGCATAAATCATTCGTGTTGACGGGCAGTTTGGAAAATTTATCGCGCGACGAGGCGAAGCAAATGATTAAAAACGCCGGTGGAAAAATTTCCGGCGCGGTCAGGCTGAAAACCGATTATGTGGTGGCCGGCGTTGAACCAGGATCGAAATTGAAAAAAGCGAAAGAATTGGGAGTGAAGAGTATTGATGAAAAAGAGTTTTTGGAAATGTTAAAATGAGATCATCTTCAGGCGAGTTCAGCCGAGCTTGATCAAGCTCGGCTGAACAGTGCAAGGTTATTTTCTTCAATTAAAAAATGCTTCACCCGTGCGGCGAAGCATTTTGAAAATTACATCTTCATTTTTTTCTGTTCAAGCAGGCGCTCGAACCGCTCGCTCTCGGCCAGATCTTCGGCCGTTGGGCCTTTCTCCGCGCGTTTTTTAAACTGCTTTTCTTCTTGCTCGTCCTCTTCCCGCTCCTTGTCCGGAGTTTCTTCGGCCGCAATGTCTTCCGTCGGCTCTTCGATTTCGCAGTCGTCTTCCGGCTTGATGCGCGAAACTTTTTCGGACAGACGGCGCAATTCAGCAAGATACTGGCCGGAATCGATGATGCCCGCGTATTTTTTGGCAATGGAAGCGGCGTATTTGTTGCCGCGTTTCGTCAGGTGGATCTTGTAAGATTTGAGCAATTGATCCGGCCTGATTTTGTATTGCAGGCTGATGGTGATGGCCAGCCGTTTGGGAGAGTCTAAAATGATTTGGCGCTGTTTGTACGTGGTATTCACCCCGTCCCAAACGTATTCGGCGTTGCCGATCGAATAGTCGAGCACCGGCCTGGCGACGTGCAGCAAAAATTTGTTCTGCACTTCCTTGTTGAAATGAAGGCTGTAGCGTTGCTTGTACGTGATGACGCCGAGTTTCCGCAAAACAAGTTTGACGCGGTCCATTGTCGTCCACATGTCGTTGTAATAACTCGGATCCCATTGCCAGGACAAACAAAGAATAAACAGGTCGAAAATGTAATCGGCATAGTTCTCGTCTTTGTCGTCCAAAGGCTTTTTCAGCATGATATTCTCCTTTTTAAAGGTTTATATATTAATGAACGAATTACATTCTATTATAGCTTATTTTAGAAAAATGTCAAGTCCTGGTTACGGATGTACGGATTTAAGAGTATGGATTATACGGATTTGGCTTAAAATACATTCGAAAACATGTGAAAATTATATGATAATGTCCTAGTTGGGGGAAATAGAAATGTCCTATCCGATGTGATAATATGTTCGGTTAATAAACCGATAAAACATATAAATCACTATGGAAAAGAACATTGTTATGTCCCAAGAAGAAGTGAA
>JAZDPK010000006.1:0-9971 GCA_043797615.1 Parcubacteria group bacterium | reverse complement strand
CACTTAATCTTCTTCTGAAAATCATTTTAACACAGATATGAAAATGTGAACAACTTACGTTTATAGAGAGAATTTTTTAAAGCTGTTGATAAGCTGTTGATAAATATTCATTTAAAATTTTAACGGATAGAAAATAATTATGCAAGCCCTGCACCGGATGGTGCACGGCAAGGGGCGCGGTCAATGGAGCTTGACGATTTAATGAAAATAAGATATTATGCGTTTATCGTTTATAAAGTAAACCAAATAAAAATTTATGGCAATGAAAAGGACATATCAGCCGAACAAGCGCCGGAAGCTGAAAAAGCACGGTTTCCGCAAGCGGATGAAGACGAAGGACGGACGCGCGGTTCTAAAAAGACGCCGCAACAAGGGACGCAAAAGCTTGAGTACATCTGATCGATAAATTTCAAGTTTTCATAAAAGAAGCTATAATGGATATGGCTTCTTTTGTATAAGAGGAACAAGGGGTAAGGGGGCTAAAGGAGATATGCGCGACGATTTATTCAAGACAATCTTCTATAGCCTTCTTTCCCTTCTTGTTTTCTATAATAATGATTTAGTTTATGTTGAAGAAAATAAATCGCATCAACCAAGAAAAAGACTTTGACCGTTTTTTCGGTTTGAATTTCAAAAAAGCGCATGGCTTGAATCTATCCGCGCCGAATTTGATCATGAAATTGTTGAAATCCGATTTGAAGCGGTCGCGGTTCGGCTTCATTATTCCGAATAAAATCGACAAGCGCGCGAATGTTCGCAACAGAATCAAGCGGCAGATGCGCGAAATTGTTCGGTTGAACCTGCCAAAAATAAAAATAACGGTCGACGGTCTGTTCTTGGTCAAGCCGGGAATAAAAAAAATGGCTTACAAGCAGATTGAGAAGGAAATCGTTGAATTATTTTTGAAAGCGAGAATATTTTAATTTTATGTTAAAGAAATTTCCATATTTTCCCCGGTATTTGGCGATGAAAATGCTTAGATTTTATCAGAAAACATTGTCGTTCGACCACGGAATATTGAAAGATATGTTTCCCGGCGGCTTTTGCCGGTTTCACCCGACTTGTTCTGAATACGCTTATCAGGCGATTGAAAAGTATGGCCTGATCCGCGGCGGACTGATGGGAACTTGGCGCGTTTTGCGGTGCAATCCGCTTTCAAAAGGAGGGGAAGATCCGGTTAAATAAATACTAAACTCTAAATTCTAAATACTAAATCCCGAAGGGATCCCATTGGGATAATTTTAAAATCCAAAATTCAAAATACAAAACAAATTAAAAACTGGAATTGCTTGGCAATGTCCAGTTTTAGTTTTCAAAAGATTATTATTCGATCATTTGAAAAAAGATTTCGCCGGAACTTTCATCGACTTGCGCGTACGCCAGGATGATTCTGATTTCCTTGTTCAATTCGCGCAGTTTGGCAGCGGCGCTCTTCAAATCTCGAACCTGTTCGTTGAAAATCTGCGTCGCGCTCGCTTCGAGCAGCTTCTTCTTGTAGAACAGGCAATGCTCGTGGGCGATCAGCACGGCCGTCTTGATGCCGTGTTCGAGCACCAGCATTTTCGCGTCTTCGAGATGCGATTCGTAGTCAACGTACAGGCTGGAGCGGAACATGTTGAATTGACCTACGCCGCCCGGAACATAGTAAACATCGATTCCGTTTTCATGCGGAAAGAGGCTGTCTACGCAGAGAAATTCCACGGCTTGATGAAATCTTCCATCGGAACAGGCAATAAGCAATGTTTTCGCCGGTTCTTTTTGAAATAAGATGCCGTCCGTCCGGATCGTGTCGGAAATCTTGATTTCCGCCGGCGGTTCTTCTTTTTCCTTATCTTTTTTTTCTTCCATTTTTCGATCCGTTTCCTGTTGGCGCACTTGTTCTTCTTGTTCTTTTTGCTTGCGCTGACGGGTTTCTTCCTCTCGGCGGATTTTTTCAAGCTCTAGAGCAGCATTTATTTCTCTTTCCATTTGTTGCGCCGGATTTTCGATCTCTTCCAACCAGCGGGTATGCCATTGGAATTCTCCACGGTCTTCTTTAATTTTGAATATACCATGGATATCCGGTGTTGTCGCAAGAGTGATGATTTTATTTAAGTACTGCCGCATTGAAAGGATAATCATAGGAGATCCCTTTGGATTGATTGGATTTGCCGAAAGACGGTACTGTTTGCCCGCTCGATAATCTGACATTTTATACTCCTTTTGAAAGGGTTGTTAAGGTCCGAATGAGTTAAGCAATCTTATCGCCTTGAAATAAATTTGTCAAGAGCATTTGAGAAGGGTGAGAAGAGTGAGAAAAGTGAGAAAAGCGGGAAGGGTGGGAAAAATAAAAAAGTATGAATGATTCATGGATTGCTTCGTCGTAAATTGATATTTTAAACATTATTTATTATTAAAGACAGTTATCCACCTCCTCGCAATAAAAAAAGACGGAAAAGGAATGTTCCTTAACCGTCTTAAATGTTAATTAGCTTTTGGGCGCTTCAGGTGCGGCTTTCGCGGGAGCGACTGGAGGCAGGACAGGCTGCTTCTGGCTGGCAGCGAATTCCGCGAACAGCTCTTTGAGCTGATCCGGCGCGAAATTCTTGCCCTTGCTCTTCAGAAATTCGCCGAAAGAGTCGACCAGTCCCAGCCCGGAGCCGAGCAGCTTGTCGACCGCTTCCTTGGCTTCGGTGCCGTTTCCGCCGTCCTGCGACAGGCCGGCATACAGACCTTGAATGCCCTGGCCGACGCCCATCATGTTGGAGTATTTTTCGATCATGGAGTTCATCATGTCCGAGTTGGTGAAAACCGTGATCTTCTGGTTGTTCATGAACGTCGACATCGCCTTGGCGGATTCGATGCGAATCTGCGCCGTTTTTTCGATTTCGAGTTTGTTCAGCTCGAATTTCAGAGCCGCTTCGCCGAACTGCACTTTCTGCTCGAGCGCCTTGCGATCGACTGCGACTTGCGCTTCATTGACTTGAACCGGCACGAGCTTGTTGGCTTTTTCGCCTTCGGCGTGCATGAGAGAAGCGTCCTTTTCCGCTTCGGCTTTTCGCGTGATGGCGAAAGCGTCGGCATCGGCGGCTTCCTTCTTGCCGGCGGCGACGGTTTTCAGCTGGTAAGCTTCGGCATCGGCGGCGCGCTGCTTGCCGACGTAGGCGGTTTCCGCTTCGGCCTTGGCCTTGATGACCTGCTGTTCCTTTTCGCGCTCGGCTTGCTGAACGACTTCGACCGTCTTGACTTTCTGCGCCTGGGTTTCCTTCAGCACTTCGGCGGCCAGCTGGGCAGCTTCGGCGTCGGCGCGCTCTTTTTCCTTCAGCTTGACCGCGATTTCCTTTTCGCGATTTGTCACTTCCATGGCTTTTTCGCGTTCGACCTCGGCCACCTTCTTTTTCTGGTCGGCCGCGATGACCGCGACTTCCTGCGCTTTTTGCGCGGTTTGCACTGTTTGCTGGCGCAGGGCTTCGGCCACTTCCTTTTCCTGATTGGTCAGGATGAGCTTTTTTTGCGCTTCGATTTTCGCCGCTTCGACCGCCCGGTCTTTTTCCACGCCGCGTTCGGCGACTACTTGGTCTTGTTGCAATTTGAATTCCGCGGCCTTGCGTTCATTTTCAGCTTGTGCGTTTTTTACGCTGCGCGCTTGATCGGATTCAGCTTGCTTTTGTTCAAATTCGGTGTCCAAAACCTGTTTCCTGATCGCCACATTTTTCTGGGCGATCTTCAACTCGGCTTCTTTCTGTAAATCGTTGGTCTCCACTTCCGCTTTCTTGATGATCTGCATCGCGTTTCGCAGACCTTCCGCGTTGAAAACATTGTCTTTCTTCAGTGAATCGAATTCGGTTTGATCGAGATGAGAAATAGTCACGGATTCGAGAGTCAAGCCGTTGTGCAGCAGGTCTTCCTTGACCGTCTTCATGACCGCGTCCTTGAACACGTCGCGTTCGCTGTTCAATTGGGCGAGCGTAGACTTGGTGGCGACGGAGCGCAGAGCGGAAACCAGCTTGTCGCTGACGAATTGTTCGACAGAGCTCGAATCGATCGATTTGACTCCGAGCGAGCGCGCGGCGTTGATAATGTCTTTTACGTTCGCGTCGACCTTGATGAAAAATTCGGCCTGAATGTCGGCTCGCATCTTGTCATCGGTGATCAACGCGTCAATGCCTTTGCGCACCACTTCGAAACGCATGGTCATTAAATTGACTTTTTGCATTTTGTTAATTACGGGAACGCACATGATGCCGCCGTTGAAAGTGACGATGATTTCCTTCCTACCACCAGTTCGCACCAGCGCTTCGCTGGCGCTCGGCGTGTGATACAATTTCGTGAAGACCAAGGCGAGAGCCATGACAATCAATGACGCGCCGCCGATAACCAAGCAAATGATCGTTGTCGTTCCGCCCATCTCGAATTTCAGCAAGCTCGGAAACAGGAACGGGCCGATAATGAGCAGAAGATTCACCACAAGCCATAAAACGTAGCCACCCATCTTTTTTCTCCTTTTCTTGAAGTTACTTTTTCGTGGTAACTTCGGTTGGGGCGGTTTCGACCTGGTAAGTGATTTTCTTTTCGTCGCATTCCATCAGCAGTACTTGATCGTCCTCCTTGAACGATTGTCCTTCTTTGATTTCAATGTCAGCTTGATGAACGGTGTTGTTCTTATCGTAAAAAACAGCGCGTCCGGTTTTTCCATCTTTCGAAATATAGGTTATCGTTGCGATGCTGCCGAGCATGTCATCGGTTGACAGAATGGAAGTTCGCGAAGACGGCATCCATCTGCCGATAAGCCTGGCCAAAGAGCCGGTCAGAGTGAAACTGGCGAAAAAAGCGCCAACATATGAAATTGGTCCGTAAATGTAAGGCGTGACGAGGATATTTTTCAAAATAATGTTCGAACATACGCCGACAAGGGCAAAGAGAAGCAGAAAAGTCATCATGATGATTGACAAGGGGCAGCGGCCGACGCCGAGCAGATTTAAAAGAAAATGAATGATGCCGGCGCCTGATTCGTTCGCTGTTGCCGTGTGATGCGCGCCAGCGCCATGTTCAGCGATGTAATCAATTTTATGCGGCGCATCGTGATCAGCGTTATGGTCAGCGTCGTGAGACGCATCGTGGCCAATGTCGTGATCCGCTGATACATCAGCGTCATGATCTCCTCCTATTCCCATCATGCTCATGATCAGAAACATTATTCCCAAGATAAACGTGCCCAGATACCCGACGTTTTCCCATGCTAAAAAATCCATTTTTAGCCTCCTTTCTTTTGGGAAAAGTTTGCGTTTTAAAAAGCGCGAAATTTGGCGTTGCGCGGATTTGACCGATTAAACTTTTTATTGTCAATGTTCGTTCTGAAATTTTTTTTAGTCAGAATAGCATAGTTTATATTAACGCAATAAATTTGTCAATAGTGTTAAAATAATGTAAAATAAGCAAAAACCCGCAGCATATTGAATGTTGCGGGTGGCGATTGATTAAGAATCAAAGTCTTTCATGTCGCTGTCAGAGTATTGAATATTCAGTTTTTCGAAAATTTTTCTGCGCATTTCCTTCTTGCCGACGATGAATTTGATGAAGACTTTTTTGGTTTCGAGCTCCATCGCGTCGAATTTGCTCATGAACGCCAGGCAGAATGCCGTAGTGATGAAGGAGCGCAGCAGATTGAGCACGACATAGAAAAAGACAATGATGCCGATCCAAAAAATCAGGTTGTTGAAAATCGCGGTCAGGGCCGGTCCGTGGGCGGTCAAATCGTTCATCTGAATATCCTTTCTTTTTGGGAATTTTCCCGTTTCACTGTCGAAACCCGATCGTTAGAAGATCTTATAAAATATAAACGCTGTTGTCAAGAGAGGGATTATCGGATAAAATGGAGGAAGGGGGAAAAGAACAAGGTAAAGAGGGCTAAAGAGGATAATCGAGATAAAATTTTCTAGACTATCTTCTATAGCCCCCTTTGCCTTCTTATTTCCTTGTCATTATATTACTTTTGTCATGACCGTCTTCAATCAAATCGCCAAAAACACTGTCATCAATCTTGCCGGAAAAATAATCAGCTTGGTTTTCGGTTTGATCTCGATCGCGATTATGGCGCGGTATTTGGGCCAAGAAGGATTCGGCTACTACACCACGGTGATCGCTTTTTTATCCTTTTTCGGCATCCTTGTTGATTTCGGTTTAAGCTTGACAACAGTGCAGATGATTTCGAAAACCGGCGCGGACGTGAATAAAATAATGAACGCGATCATGTCTTTGCGAATAATCACCGCGGTGATTTTCCTTGCCATCGCGCCGGCGGTTGTCTGGTTTTTCCCGTATAACATTTTTATCAAGATCGGCGTTTTGATCACGGTGTTTTCGTTCTTCTGCGTAACGCTCATTCAAACTTTAAATGGTTTGTTCCAGCAAAAACTGAAAATGATGCCCATGACCGTGGCGGAAGTGATCGGCAGAATCGTTTTGGTCGCCGTGATCGCACTCGCCGCGTTCACGCATCAAAGCATTTATTGGATTTTTAGCGCCATCACTATTTCCAATTTTGTCAATTTAATGATAGTTCTTTATTATTCGAAAAAACATTTCACTTGGCGCTGGCAGATCGATTTTACGCTGTGGAAAGAGATCATGCAACGCACTTGGCCGATCGCATTGTCCATCACTTTCAATCTGATTTATCTGAAAATGGACACGATCATTTTGTCTTTGACAAGAAGCCAGACCGAGGTCGGATTGTACGGCGCGACATACCGCGTAATTGATATTTTAACGATGCTGCCGGCGGTTTTTATGGGAATAATGCTGCCAGCAATGACGAAATTGTATATTGAAAACAATAAAACCGAGCTTTTTTCGCTGATGCGAAAAGCGTTCGACGCGCTCATGATTTTCGCCATGCCGATAGTGCTCGGCACGATGATTATCGGCCGGTCGGTGATGGTTTTTATCGCCGGTTCGGACTTTGCCGCGTCCGGAAACATTTTGAAAGTTTTAATTTTGGCGTCGGGCGCGATTTTCGTGGCGTCGCTGTATTGCTACGCCGTGGTGGCGGTCAATAAACAGCGGCAGATGATGTGGGCGTATCTGACCACCGCGATTTTGACGATGATCGGCTACATTTATTTTATTCCGCGGTACGGATACTGGGGCGCCGGGTGGATGACGGTTTTTTCCGAGGTTTTCATCACGACTTGGGCGATCGTTCTGGTTTATCGGACGACGAAGTTCGCGCCGTCATTCAAAACTTTTTTAAAAACGATTCCGGCGGCGCTGGCGATGGTCGTTGTTCTCTATTTCGTCCAAGAATTGCCGGTTTTGATATTGATTTTAATCGCCTGCGTTGTTTATTTTGGCATTTTATATCTGTTGAAAGCGATAAGCAAGGAAGGAGTGATGGAATTGCTCAAAATAAAATGAACAGCAACACTGTCATCCTGAACTTGATTCAGGATCTGACAGTGTTGCGGATATTTAGGTATGCCGCACGAACAAAAAATACTGATCACGAGTTTTGGCAGAGGCAATGGAATATCCGGATCGGAAAAGCAGGCGATCAAGCTCGTGGAAAAACTGCAGGAACGGGGCTGCTGGTTTTTTTTGTTGTCGGACAACGAAGATTTCGTGCGGGAATTCGCCGACCGCCATTGGTTCGGCCGCGGCTTTTGGCTGGGCGAAGGCAGTCAAACTATTTTTTTGATTTTGTATGTTTTTTCATTGCTGAGCGCGCTGTACGCGCTCGCTTATTTCCGGATCGCCCGCGGCGTTCGCAAAATATATTGCCTGACGCTTCCGGATAAATTGATAATGACGCCGGTTGCAAAATTATTGGGGTATGAAGTGTTTTGGCAGGAATCGAAATCAATGATTTCGCTCGTTAATAAGCCGGTTTATTTGTTTTTTTACAAGTTCGCCGCGCGGTTCGCGCGGATAATCGCTTCATTCGGATACATTCAAAAGGAACTGGTCGGGATTGATTGCATCAATCCCGAAAACCACTTAAGGATTATTCATCCCGGAGTTGATTTGGAATCATATAAAAAGCAATCCGATATTTTTGACGCGATGGCCAGCCGGAATTTATTATTTGAAGAAAAAGCAAATTTCAAAATCGGCTGCGTTTCCGATTTGGAAAATAATTTCGGCGTGGAATATTTGATCAAGGCGATGTTGATTTTAAACGAAAAAACAAACAATTTTAAGTTGACGATCGTCGGCGACGGAGCGCAGCGGGAAAATATGCTATGGTTGATCAAAGAGTTTAAAATGGAAGATAAAATTAAAATCGCCGGCTACGACGGCGATATACTCGATTGGATTTTCGGCTTTGACGCGCTGGTCAGCCCGGGCGTTAATGAAACCGACGAATTAACGCTGATCGAAGCGATGGCTTGCGAAGTGCCGGCGGTCGCGACCGAAGCCGGCGGCAATCGCGAAATCATTGATAATGAAAAATGCGGATTTATTGTTGAATCGGCGAACAGCCAGGCGCTGGCGGACGCGATTTTAAAATTAATGAATGACCGGTCGCTGACCGAGCGGCTGGCGAAAGCGGGAAAGGAAAAAGCGGAAAGATTTCATTCGATGGAAAGGATGGTGGGGGATTATCATGATACTTTCTCAAGTATGTAAGGAACAATAATTATTGTTCCTTACATAACTATAGATATATAAAAAAACCCCAGCAATTTCGATTGCCGGGGCGTTTGATTTAAGCTGCTTTCAATTCATTTATTTCATGTTCTATGCTTTGAAGGATTTTTTGCTTTTCAGATTGAGGCAGTTTTTCTTTTTGTTCGCAAAGGGCAAGCAGCCGTTTTGCTTCTTCGTTTAAAGATTCAGGACTGTTCCATTCGGGGCACTCTTTTGTTTCGAATAACGATGCGAGGGTAAGCAAAAGAGATTCTTTTGCTGTTTGTCCGACTTTGGATTTTTGATTTTCTTTCAGTTTTTTAATCAGCTCGATAGCGGCAATGATTCTCTTGCAGAGGAAATCCCATTGGCCGATGGCGATTTTTAATCCTTTTTCCACGCGTAGATATTCACTGTCCGCCTTGGCCGTCCGCTCTTTCAATTCCTTGGATTCTTTCGCCGCGTTGAAAATGTCGTCGATGATATTGAAGTTTTCCAGCAATGGAAGAAATTTTTCCGGCGTCATTCTGATGAGCGTCGAATCGTCTTTGCGGATCCGGTCGCCGATCGTCAGCATCTTGCCTTTGGTTTTCACGATTTCCAGATTGCGGTGGCCGTTCGTCAGATGGTGGAAAATAAATTCGCTCTTCTTCCGCCAGCCGCCGACTTTCATCTTCAGAATCGGCGCGGTGATGCGGTCGCTTTCGTTTATCGCACCGTGAATTCGATCGCTCGGATCGTCGGGAGTCAAATAGAAAGAATTTTTTTCCTGGACGTAGATGAATGGAAATGCATGGTAGTGGATGGTTCCGTTGTGGTAGGCGACGTAAATATATTTTCCAATGACGAAAGGCTTGGTAAAAAATATTTGCGTTAAAAACAATGAAAGAATTATGCATATACAAATACAAAATGCCCAGGAACCAATTTCTTTGTCATATTCCGTTTTTCCTAGTAAAACAACAAAATAACAGCAGACTGTTGTTATCCACATTACTATCGGAAAAAACAGCGCTCCTTTATCCGGTTCTCTAAATCCTTCGCAATGTTTGCATTTCACCTTTTCTGCTTTTGCGTCTTTCTCCTGTCCCGTGTTCTTTTCTTTTTCTTCGCTCATGGTCATTCTCCTTGGCGATGAGCCCTTGCGTCTCACCGGCAGAAGCGCCAAGAGCAATCCTTTCCTTCGCGAAATGCGAAAGAAACATTTGCTCAGGGCTTGGTTAGGGTTATTGTTAAAGGACTGATTCAATGGTAATATGGAAGTATAAATTAGTCAATGTAAAAAGTCAATAGTAATTTAAATTCTAAGCCCTAAATCCTAAATCAGTGCAGCGCAGTCGTGCCGACAGGCTGCACTGCGCTGT
>JAZDPK010000055.1:0-29453 GCA_043797615.1 Parcubacteria group bacterium | reverse complement strand
AACTCCAGAGCTTAGAAGGAGCGTAGGCAGGTTTTAATTCGTTTTTATATTATGCCAACAATAAACCAATTGGTCAGAAAAGGACGACACAGCGTCAAATCGAAATCAAAAACGCCGGCTTTGCAGTCGGTCCTGAATACGATCCAGCGCCGGCGGAAAGTGATGCCGAAGGGCTGCTCGTTCAAACGCGGCGTCTGCGTCAAAGTCACCACGACTACGCCGAAAAAGCCGAACTCGGCTCTGCGCAAAATCGCCAGAGTCCGTTTGAGCAACGGCCAGGAAGTAACCGCTTACATTCCGGGCGTTGGCCATAATCTGCAGGAGCACTCGGTCGTCATGCTGCGGGGCGGCCGCGTTAAAGATTTGCCGGGCGTGCGCTATCATATCGTCCGCGGGGTTTACGACACGCAAGGCGTTGACGGCCGCCGGCAGGGAAGATCGATTTACGGGGCGAAAAGGCCGAAAGCCTAAAAAAAGTTGATAATAGTTGATAGAAGTTAATTCAAAGTTTATTACCAAGACATGTTGCAAGATAATTATAGTTTAATTCTAATATAAATCGTATAGATGCAAATAAATAATGAAAATGCGCGGAATATTTCTTAATTACGGATTTATTCGCGGCATTCGCATGTAAGTTTATTCGCATCACTATCATATGAGAGGCAAGCCAGCATCAAAACGAAAAATCAAGCCGGACATCCGCTACAACAGCGTGACCGTTGCCAAATTCATCAACTATCTGATGAGATGCGGCAAGAAGTCGGTTGCCGAGCGGGTGGTTTACGGCTGTTTCGATAAAATCGAAAAGCAGATTGAAGCCGGAAAAATCAGCAAAGAATTCAAAAACGCTTTGGCTGTTTTCGATCAGGCCGTTAAAAACGTTACGCCGCAGATGGAAGTGCGCGGCAAACGCATTGGCGGCGGCAATTACCAGATTCCGTTTCCGGTCCGCGGCGAACGGCGCTACTTTTTGGCGTTCCATTGGCTGATCAACGCGGCGAACAACAAGAAAGGCAAGCCGATGAGCGTCAAATTGTCCGATGAAATCGTCGCGGCCCTTAATAACGAAGGCGACGCCATCAAGAAGAAAATGGACGTGCACCGCATGGCCGAGGCGAACAGGGCGTTTGCGCATTTCGCCAGGTATTAAAATCTAAATAAAAAAGATAAAGAGAAGGGCAAGAAGGCTAAAGAAGATATGCGAGCATAAATTTTCAAGACTATCCTCTATAGCCCCCTTTGCCTTCTTCTTTTTCCTCGTTACCCATTACTCATTACTATTTATCTTTATGCCTCGAGAACATTCACTCGACAAAATTCGAAATATCGGAATCATCGCGCACATCGACGCCGGCAAGACCACGGTCAGCGAGCGCATTTTGTTTTACACCGGGAAAAAGCACAAGATCGGCGAAGTGCACGAAGGCGCTGCGGAAATGGACTGGATGGAGCAGGAAAAAGAGCGCGGCATCACGATCACGGCCGCGGCCACCACTTGCTTTTGGAAAGATTGCCGCATCAATATCATCGATACTCCGGGCCATGTGGACTTTACCGCCGAAGTGGAGCGCTCGCTCCGCGTTTTGGACGGCGGCGTGGTTGTTTTCGACGGCGTGGCCGGCGTGGAGCCGCAATCCGAAACAGTCTGGCACCAGGCGGACAAATACAAAGTGCCGCGCATCGCGTTCATCAACAAGATGGACCGCATCGGCGCGAATTTTTACGCCAACCTTGATTCGATCCGCGAGCGCCTGACCAAGGACGCTTATCCGATCCAACTGCCGATCGGCGCGTCGGAAACATTCAAAGGGCTGATCGATTTATTTTTAATGAAAGCGTACATATACGAGGACGATCTGGGCATGAAAGTCGCGGAAGCGGAAATTCCGGACGATTTGCAGGATCAGGCGCGGGAATACCGCGGCAAGCTGGTGGAAGCGGTCGTTGAATACGATGAAAAGCTGATGGACAAATATCTGGCCGGCGAGGAAATGGCGGTCGAAGATTTGAAAAAGGCTTTGCGCAAAGCGGTCATCGCCAATAAAATCGTGCCGGTCATGGTGGGCAGCGCCTTGAAAAACAAAGGCGTGCAGAAATTGCTCGACGCGGTGACCGAATACCTGCCGTCGCCGCTCGACAAGCCGGCGATCAAGGCGTTCGATTTGAAGGATGAAACCAAAATGATTGCAGTCGAAGCCGATGACAACGAGCCGTTCGCCGGTTTGGCATTTAAAATCGCCACTGATCCGTACGTCGGCAAGCTGTGCTTTGTCCGCGTCTATTCCGGCGTTTTGAAATCAGGCTCATACGTTTACAACACCACGTCCGGCGAGCGCGAGCGCATCGGCCGCATCGTGCGCATGCACGCGAATCACCGCGAAGAAATCACCGAGGTATACGCCGGCGACATCGCCGCCGTCATTGGTTTAAAAAAAACATTCACCGGCCATACGCTGTGCGCCGAGGATAGATTGCTGGTTTTGGAAAATATCACTTTTCCCGAGCCGGTTATCTCCGTGGCCATCGAGCCGAAAACGAAAGTCGACCAGGAAAAAATGGGCATCGCTCTTCAGAAATTGGTTGAAGAAGATCCGACTTTCCGCGTGCGCACGGACGAAGAAACTTTGCAAACCATCATTTCCGGCATGGGCGAATTGCATTTGGAAATCATTGTCGACCGCATGAAGCGGGAATTCGGCGTGGGCGCCAATATCGGCGCGCCGCAAGTGGCTTACAAAGAAACGATAAAGAAATCAGCGGAAGCGGAAGGAAAATACATCAAGCAGTCTGGCGGACGCGGCCAATACGGCCACTGCTGGCTGCGCGTGGCGCCGCGGGAACGGGGCAAGGGCTTTGAATTCCTCGATGAAGTGCGCGGCGGCGTTATTCCGCGCGAATTCATCGCGCCGATCGGCAAAGGAGTTAAAGAAGCTTTGGACAAGGGCGTGCTGGCGTCGTTTCCGGTCGTTGACGTGGAAGTGGCGGTATTCGACGGCTCTTATCATGACGTGGATTCGTCCGAAGCCGCTTTCAAAATCGCCGGCTCCCTGGCCGTGCAGGAAGCCCTGCGCAAAGCCGGCCTGATCTTGCTCGAGCCGATAATGAAAGTCGAAGCGCTTACTCCGGAAAAGAACATGGGCGACGTTGTCGGCGACCTTAATTCGCGCCGGGCGCAGATCAATGAAATGCGCGATCGCGGCAGCGTGAAGGTCATCGAAGCGCAAGTGCCGCTGTCCGAAATGTTCGGCTACGCCACGACTTTGCGTTCGCTGACCCAGGGACGCGGCAGCTTCTCGATGGAGCCGCTCAAATACAGCGAAGTGCCGGGCAATGTTCTCGAGGAAATATTGAAAGCCCGGAACAGCGGAAAATAATATTGAATATATAAACATTGATTTTGCAATCGTATGGATTCGTCAACCTGGAGCAAAATATGCGATTTGATCGGGAAAACGGGCGACCGCTGCATTATCGCGGACGGCGATGACATTTTCGTCGCCATGGGCCTGAATAGCTATGAAAAATTGGTTTTCGGCAAAAGCGAAGTCAAAGGCTTGACCGAGGACGAATTATTGGACAAAATGAATCGCGACATCGCTGTCTGGCAGTCGGCCAACCGCGAAGAAGACAAGAACGAAACCGCGGATTTCGAAATCGCGGAAGACGAGGATGACGAGGACGCTGATCAGTACTATATTGAGCCCGTAGAATAAGCCAAAGTTACCCACTTGCATTAAGTTTATTTTGTGATATAATGTTTTTGCGCAATTTTAAAAATCAATAATTAACATTAATAATTAATAATTTCGGCGGCTGGAAAAAACCATGGAAAGCTGGTTGGTTATCGGTTGTTATCAGATGATCCTGGCGATCAACTAATCAACCAATAAACTAATAAACCAATTCTGTTTGCCTTGGGCCGCTAAAAGGAGAATACAACCATGACTGCAGTATTTGAACGCAAAAAACCCCATGTTAACGTCGGCACCATTGGCCATGTTGACCATGGCAAGACCACTTTGACGGCCGCGATTTTGAAGTACTTGCTCGCCCACGGCGGCGCGGCGCAGGATAAAGGCGTTGATCAGATCGATTCCGCTCCGGAGGAAAAGGCGCGCGGCATCACCATTGCCACGGCGCACGTTGAGTACGAAACGGAAAAGCGGCACTACGCCCACGTCGACTGCCCGGGCCATGCCGATTACGTGAAAAATATGATTACCGGCGCGGCTCAAATGGACGGCGCGATTTTGGTCGTGGCCGCCACCGACGGTCCGATGCCCCAGACCAGAGAACACATTCTGCTCGCTTATCAGGTTGGCGTGCCTTCGGTCGTCGTATTCCTTAACAAAGTCGATCTGGTGTCGGAAAAAGAACTTATCGACCTGGTTGAAGAAGAAATCCGCGAATTATTGAAAAAATACAATTATCCGGGCGACACCACGCCGATCATCCGCGGCTCGGCCACGGAAGCTTTGGCCAAGCCGACCGATCCGGAAGCGACCAAATGCATCAAGGAGCTCTTGGACGCTTTGGATTCTTACATTCCCGAGCCGATCCGCGAAACTGCCAAGCCGTTCCTTATGCCGATTGAAGACGTTTTCTCGATCGAAGGCCGCGGCACGGTGGTGACCGGTAGGATCGAGAGAGGCGAAATCAAGCTGAACGAGGATGTGGAAATCATCGGCTTGCGCGATACGGCGAAAACCGTTGTCACGGGCATTGAAATGTTCAATAAATCGCTTGACAAAGGCCTGGCCGGAGACAATGCCGGATTATTGCTGCGCGGCGTTAAAAAAGAGGACGTGGAAAGAGGCCAAGTCCTGGCCAAGCCGGGCACGGTCACTCCGCACACTGAATTCGAATCGTCGGTTTATATTTTAACCAAAGAAGAAGGCGGACGCCACAAGCCGTTTTTCAAGGGCTACAAGCCGCAATTCTATATCAGAACCACCGACGTTACGGGCGAAGTGGAATTGCCGGAAGGCGCGGAAATGGTCATGCCGGGCGACACGGTCAAATTAAAGATCAAGCTCATCACTCCGGTCGCGCTCGAAGAGCAGCAAAGGTTCGCCATCCGCGAAGGCGGCAAGACGATCGGCGCCGGCGTGGTCGCGAAGGTCATTAAATAAATAAATAATTTCAAAGCAATGGCTGATAAAAAAACCGAAAAGGCGAAACTGGAAAACGTCCAGCGGGTCAGGATTAAGATCAAGGCTTTTGACCACAAAATAATCGACCAGTCGACCAGGACAATCATTGAAGCCGGCGAGCGGACCGGCGCGACTATCAAAGGGCCGATTCCTTTGCCCGTGGAAAAAAAGAAGCATACGGTCAACAGTTCGACTTTCGTGCACAAGGATGCGCGCGACCAGTATGAGATGCGCATTTACAAGCGGCTGATCGATATTCTGAATCCGACGGCCGAGACGATCGATTCGCTCATGAGCCTGAATTTGCCGGCCGGCGTTGACATCGAAATAAAGATGTAAGCTTTTTGAAAATAAAATAAATTTTAACTGGCGTTCTCTGGCAACCATGCAAATGAAGTGCCGGACGGCAAAAGTTGAAAACAAGAAAGTTAAAAATTTTTAACACACTGATAAAAAACTTAAAAATATTCCGGAAACTGACGAAAGGCCGGGCTTTAAGTTCGGTCTTTTGCGTTAATGTGATTTGGGTACGAGATGTACAAGATTAACATACAAAATTTTACGAGATTTGCGAGACGATATCTTCAAGACAATCTTGTATAATCTGGTACGCTTCGATCTTGTACATCTCGTACCCTTATATATGAAATTCATCATTGGGAAAAAAGTGGAAATGAGCCAGATCTTTTTGGCGGACGGCACAGTCGTTCCGATTACCCGGATAAGCGCGGGTCCTTGTTTCGTAACCGCGAAAAAAGATGAAGCCAAAGACGGTTATAACGCCGTGCAGATCGCTTACGTCGAAAAGAAGAAAATGAACAAGCCGCTGGCCGGATTATTTAAAAAAATATTTAAAAAAGAAAATTTCGGCTACCGCTTTTTGAAGGAATTCCGCCTTGATGAAAAGGATTCTGCTTACGCGCAGCTCGAGCCGGGCCAGAAATTGGATGTTTCGATTTTCAAAGTCGGCGATTCCGTGTCTGTTCAAGGCAATTCAAAAGGCCGCGGCTTCCAGGGCGTGGTCAAGCGCCACGGATTCAAGGGCGGCAAGAAGAGCCACGGCCACAAGGATCAGCTGCGCATGCCCGGATCGATCGGCGCCAAAGGGCCGGCCCATGTTTTCAAAGGCATGCGGATGGGCGGGCACATGGGAAACGATCTGGTCACGGTAAAAAATCTGGAAGTCGTTTCGGTTGATCCGGTGAAAAACGAAATCAGCTTGAAAGGCGCGGTGCCCGGCGCCAGGCACGGCGTATTGTATCTCATTGCCGAAGGCAATTTGGAAATCCAAAAGCCGGAGCCGACGACGGAGCCGGAGAAAAAAGAGCTGACGATTTAAAAATATTTTTTTACAAACCAGAGAGCGTTAAAATACTTTTTATGGTTAAAGCCAAACTGTACAACCAGATTGGAGAAGAAGCGGGCGAAACGAATTTGAACCCGAAGATTTTCAGCGTGGCCGTAAAAAGCGTTTTAGTGCATCAGGCGATCGTGGCTTTCCTCGCCAACCGCCGCACCGTCGTCGCCCATACGAAGGGCAAAGGCGAAGTGCGCGGCGGCGGCAAAAAGCCCTGGAAGCAGAAAGGCACCGGCCGGGCCCGCCACGGATCGAGCCGTTCGCCGCTATGGCGCGGCGGTGGCATCACTTTCGGCCCGACGAGCGAAAGGAATTACGCGAAAAAATTAAACAAGAAAATGAGGAAGAAAGCTCTGTTCATGGTTCTCAGCGACAAGGCGGCGGATCATTCAATTTCGGCGTTGGAAAAGCTGGATTGGAAGGAAAGCAAGACAAAAGCGGCCGAATCGCTGCTCCAAAAAATGGGATTATCGGATAAAAAGGTTCTGTTTGTCATTGAAAAAATGGACAGGAAGATCGCAGGCGCGTTCCGCAATCTGCCGAAAGCCGATGTCATTGCCGCGAACAGCCTGAATGTTTACGATGCGCTGAACAGCAATAAACTGGTTTTCACGAAAGCCGCGCTTAAAGCGCTCGAAGCGGTTTTTTTGAAGGGAAGCGCCGAAGCAAAATAATATGAGCATATTCAATAAAATATTCAAAGCCGGGAACAAGAGTGGGGCAAAGAAAAAGCCGCGGAAAGCGTTGCCTGCCCCGGCATTGGAAAAGAAAGCCGCGGACAGAAGCGCGGTCATTGAAAAGCCGGCGTTGGCCCAGGTTTTGACGAAGAAAATGCAGAAAAAGGAAGACATCGAATCTTATAAGTGCCTGCTGCATCCGCTCATCACGGAAAAAGCGACCGATCTGGCCGCGCAAAACAAATATGTTTTTATCGTGCCGAAGAGCGCGGAAAAAATCCACGTCAAGGAGAAAATCCAAAACGTTTACGGCGTCAAGCCGCTAAAAATCAATTTCATCGCGAAGACCGGCAAGAATACGCATCAGGGCCGGGTGGAAGGCAAGAGAAAAGATTTCAAAAAGGCGATCGTCACCATGTCTGCTCACGACAAGCTGGAAATTTACGAGGGCGTCTAATCAGCATCAGCATATATGAATATCAAAGTTTACAAACCAACCGGCAATGCGAGGCGCCAAATGAGCGTCATCGATTCTTCCGATCTCGCCAAAAAGCGGCCGGAGCGGGGCTTGATATTCATCCGCAAGAAAACCGGCGGCCGCAATGCGCAGGGGAAAATTACGGTTCGGCACCACGGCGGCGGCCACAAGCAGTTCTACCGCATGATCGATTTCAAGCGCGACAAATTCGACATTCCGGCCAAAGTGGCGGCTTTTGAATACGATCCGATCCGCGCCGCCCGCATCATTCTTCTTCAATACAAAGACGGCGAAAAGAGATATATCATTGCTCCGATCGGTTTGAAATTAAATGACGAAATCATTTCATCGAAAACGCAAGTGATCATTCAGAACGGCAATTCCATGCCGCTTGAAAATATTCCAATTGGTTCGGTCGTGCACAATATCGAACTCAGACCGGGCAAAGGCGCGGAAATATGCCGCGCGGCCGGCACGTGGGCCAAGCTCATGGCGATCGAAGGCGATTACGCTCAATTGCGTTTGCCTTCCAGCGAAGTGCGCCTGGTGCCGAAAATCGCGATGGCCACTTTGGGACAAGTCAGCAATCCGGAATACATGCACGTTAAAATCGGCAAAGCCGGCCGGCACCGCCACATGGGCGTGCGCCCGTCGGTCCGCGGCAAAGCCATGAATCCGAACGATCATCCGCACGGCGGCGGCGAAGGCAATCATCCGATCGGCCTCAAGCATCCGAAGACGCCTTGGGGCAAGCCGGCGCTCGGACTCATCACGCGGAACCGGAAAAAGGCTTCGAATATGTTCATTGTCAGCCGGAGAAAGAATCGGAAGAAGAAATAAGAAAACAAGAAATTTAAAAATCAACAAAACAAGAAAACAAAGAAGAAAAAATGCGATGAATGCGATAAATCCCGAAGGGATCCCTTTGGGACGTGATTGTCTAGACAATTTAATCAAGCAAATCTCGTTTATCCCGTTAATCTTTTTAATAATCACTAAACAGTTATGAAATATGTCGAGAAGCATTAAAAAAGGACCATACATTGACGAGCGATTGCTCAAAAAAATTTCACTGATCAAGCCGACCGACGGCAAAGTGGTGAAGACTTGGGCCAGGCGCGCGACGATCACGCCGGAAATGGTGGGATTCACTTTTGGCGTGCACAACGGCAAGAATTTCATCGATGTTTACATCGTTGAGAACATGGTCGGCCACAAGCTGGGCGAATTCGCGTTTACCCGCAAATTCGTCGGCCACGGCGGCAAGATGGCCAAGGAGCTTTCGAAGGAAGAAGGCGCGCCAGCGGCCGCCCCGGCTCCGGCGCCGAAGGCTCAAGCTAAAAAATAGCGAACAATATGGAAATAAAAGCGCAAGCAAATTACATCCGCATCGCTCCGCGGAAAATGAGGCTGGTCGCCGACATCGTGCGCGGCCTTGATTTTGGCGCGGCGCAGATGAAGCTCGCGATCATTGACAAGCGCGCCAGCCGGCCGATCATGAAATTGCTGAATTCCGCCTTGGCGAACGCCACCCACAATCTGGAATTGAAAATGGACAATCTCTTTGTCAGGGAAATTTTAGTGAACGAAGGCCCGACCATCCACCGCTGGATGCCCCGGGCGCATGGCAGCGCGTCGCCGATCAGGAAGCGCAGCTCGATGATTTCCGTGATTCTGGCGGAAAAGGTGCCGACGGATAAAGCGGCCAAGAAGAAAAAGAAAGGCAAAATCGAAACCGTCAAGCTCGATCATAAAATAGGCAAGGGCGAAGTGGCGGAAGCGCTGAAAACGGAGGCGGAAGCAAAAGGCAAAAAAGCGGAGGATGACAAAAAGTCGGAAATCCACGACCTGCGCCGCATCGGCGGCAACCGCAATTTGCGCGAGCATGAGCACAAAGCGATGAAGCAGAAAGGCTTTTTTAAAAAAATGTTCCGGCGCAAGTCAGGCGAATAATTTTTCTAATCAAATAGAAGAACAATATGGGCAAAAAGATCAATCCAAAAGTGTTTCGGCTGAAGCAGACGAGAACCTGGGACTCGCGGTGGTTTTCGGTTAAGGATTATAAAAAATTTTTGGAGCAGGACATAAAAATCAAGGATTATTTCAGGAAGAAGCTGGAAAAGTCCTCGATTTCTTCGATTAACATCGAGCGCACGGCCAAGGAGGTGAACGTGATCATCTACTCCGCCCGTCCTGGAACGATCATCGGCAGAGGCGGCGCCGGGCTCGAAGCGATGAGAAAGGACGTGAGCCGTTCCATCATAAAAAACAAAGCGGTTAAGCTGAATATTAACATAAAAGAGATCAGCAACCCCAATTTGGACGCGGCCATCATCGGCCAGTACATCAAGGCGGACATTGAAAAAAGAATCCCGTTCCGCCGGGCGATGAAGCAGGCGCTCGCCAAAATCGAGAAAGCCAACGCCCTTGGCGCGAAAATGGAAGTTTCCGGGCGCCTGAACGGCGCGGAAATCGCCCGCTCGGAAAAATTGCTTTTCGGCAAAGTGCCGCTGCACACCATGCGCGCGGACATTGACTACGCTTTGGAAGAAGCGCACACGATCTTCGGCAAAATCGGCATCAAAGTCTGGATTTATAAAGGAGACGTATTTAAAGCCAAGAAGAAAACGGTAAATTCCAAATAAATTCAAAATCCAAAGTCCAAAACCAGTGCAGCGCAGTCGTGCCGACAGGCTGCACTGCGCTGTCAAAATAAATTTAAAGTATAAAACTTAAAATTTAAATTAACTTGGCAATCAACCAATAAACCAATAAACAAATCCAATATGTTGGTTCCAAAGAAAGTAAAACATCGCAAATGGCAAAAGGGCCGGCGCCGCCAGCGGGGCTTTGTTTCAGCGCGCATGACCAGGGTCAATTTCGGCCAATACGGCTTGAAAGCCACGACGGCCGCCTGGATCACTTCGCGCCAGATCGAAGCGGCGCGCCGGGCGATCACCCACTGCATTAAAAAGGGCGGATTGGTTTGGATCAGGATATTCCCGGACAAGCCGGTGACGGTCAAAGGCTCGCAGTCGGTCATGGGCAGCGGCAAGGGCGTGCCGGATCATTACGTCGCCGCGGTGCGGCCGGGCGCGATCCTCTTTGAAATGGAGGGCGTGGATCGGGCGACGGCCGAGCGGGCGCTGACGCTCGCATCGCACAAGCTGCCGGTCAAAACGAAAATAATCGAAAAATATTAAAATATGAAAATCAAGACAAAAGAGTTGAGAAACAGCACGGTTGAAGAGCTGCAAAAGCTTTATCGGGACGCTTGCCTGAAGATGTGCGATTTGAATTTCAAGGCGGCGAGCAAGCAGCAGAAAAACGTGCGGGAAATCCGCCAGGCCAAGAAAAGCATTGCCCGGGCTTTGACGCTGATCAGAGAAAAGCAAGCGAATGTTAAAAAATAAAACAGCCAAGCGATTAACATATGAACGAAGAAAACAAAATCAGTGCAGCACAGTCATGCCAACAGGCTGCACTGCGCTGCCAAAAAAGAATCCGCCGTTTCCTGGGCGTGGTGGTCAGCGACAAGATGGACAAGACTGCCGTGGTTAAGGTTGAGCGCCTGATGTCGCACAAAAAATACGGCAAGCGTTTCCGCAAGACCGTGAAATTCAAAATCCACGATCCGAAAAACGAATGCAAAATAGGCGACAAAGTGGCTTTTGCCGAATGCCGGCCTTTGAGCAAGGAAAAGCGGTGGAGATTGATTCAGAAAATAAAATAAAAAAATCAAGAAATTAACAATAAGATAGCAAGCGACAAGAGACAAGAAACAAGCGACAAGGCTTGATGATTAATATTGTCTCGAAGCCTAAAAAGCTACAAGCTATTAAAGATATGATTCAACACAGAACAATATTGACTCCGGCGGACAATACCGGCGCGCGCCGAATCCAGTGCATTCGCGTTCTCGGCGGCTACAAGAAGCGCTATGCCCGGCTCGGCGACATCGTCATGGTTACGATCAAGGAAGCCAAGCCCCACACCCTGGTGAAAAAAGGCGAAGTGCATGCCGGCGTAATCGTGCGGACGCACAAAGAAACGCGGCGCTCCGACGGCTCGTATATTAGGTTTGACGACAATGCCGTGGTTCTCATCGACAAGCAGTCGAAAGAGCCGAAAGGCACCAGGATTTTCGGGCCGATTCCGCGCGAGCTCCGCAAGAAAGGCTTTGCGAAGATAATTTCACTGGCTCCGGAAGTATTATAAAGTTGATTGGTAGATCGGTTTATTTGTTGATAACCGAGATTACAAAGAAATAATTAATTTATGAAGATAAGAAAAGGCGACAAAGTGCAGATCATCAAAGGCAAAGACCGCGTCAAGCGCGGCAAAGCAGGCAAGTCGAATGTCGGCAAGGTTTTGGCCGTGCTCGCGGATCGGGAAAAAGTCGTTGTCGAAGGCCTGAATTTGCGCTTCAAGCACGTGCGCCCGAAAAAAGAAGGCGAAAAAGGCCAGCGCATCGAATTTCCCGCGCCGCTTGGCATTGGCAATGTCATGCTCCTGTGCCCAAAGTGCAATCAGCCGACGCGCGTCGGATACAAACGGCTGGCTTCTGATTTGAAAGGAGCGAAGAAAATCAGGATTTGCCGCAAATGCCGCGAAGCGATCGATTAAAAAGATAAAGATATGAATAATTTGCAGAAACAATATAAAAAAGAAGTCGTTCCCGCCCTAATGAAGCGGTTCGGCCGCAGGAATCCAATGGCCGTGCCGTCGATCAAGAAGGTGGTGATTAACGTTGGAATCGGAAAAGGCCTGAAAGAAAAAGAATACCTCGACACCGTCATTAAGACATTGACTTTGATTTCCGGCCAGAAGCCGGTGGAAACGCTGTCCCGCAAATCCATTTCTAATTTTAAAATCAGGATCGGCATGGTGGTCGGCGTGAAAGTGACGCTGCGCGGGGCGCGGATGTGGGATTTTCTTGAAAAGCTCATCAAGGTGACTTTGCCGCGCGTCCGCGATTTCCGCGGCATTTCCGGCAAATGCTTTGACCGGCAGGGCAATTACAGCCTTGGCTTCCAGGAATATGTCGCTTTTCCGGAGATCAAACAGGATGAAATCGAAAAAATGCACGGCCTGCAAGTGATCATTTCCATGACATCGAAAAACCAGGAAGAAGGAAAAGCGCTTTTGTCCGAGCTTGGCTTGCCGTTCAGGCAAGACGAGGGCAAAGATGAAATCGCCAAACCGAAAAAAGAAAAAACGGAAAAACCCTCCTTCGCTAAAGCTTCGGAGGGCAGGCCTAAAAACGAAAGAACTAATTGAGAAAGTAGATTGCTTCCCCCGCATTTTGCGGGGTCGCAATGATAATTAAGAATAATAAATATTATGTCAACAACAGCCCAATTCAATAAATCGCAGAAAAAGCCGAAATTTTCAACCAGAATCGTTCGGCGGTGCTGGCGTTGCGGCCGTTCCCGCGGCTATATGAGCAAGTTCAACCTGTGCCGCATCTGCTTCCGCGAATTGGCCGACAACGGCGAAATCCCGGGCGTGACGCGGAGCAGCTGGTAACGAGAAAGTTGATTAAAAAAAGTTGATTAAAGTTGATAGAGTTTATTCTAAAGTAGCGTTGAAAAATATTCGCTCGTGTCCCCAAAAATCAATCACCAGTATTAAAAATATTTAATGCATTCCAATCTCTAATCTCTAATTTCCAATATCCAAAATATGACAGATCCCATTGCCGATATGCTAACAAGAATCAGGAACGCTTCCCTGGCGAAGAAAGCGGAAGTTTTGGTTCCTCTTTCCAAAATCAAATTGGCAATCGCCAAAATTTTAGAAAAGGAAAAATACGTGGCAAAAGTTGAAATCGTTGAAGACGGATTCAAATCCATTAGAATTGTCCTTAAATACGAAAACAAAATGCCAGCCATCACCAGCTTGAAGCGGGTGAGCAAAGTCGGCTGCCGCGTTTACGTCGGCAAGAGCGAGATTCCGCGCGTGCTGAACAATTTGGGCGTGGCGATTCTGTCGACTTCAAAAGGCATTTTGACCAACCGCGAAGCGAAGAAAATGGGCTTGGGCGGCGAACTCATTTGCGAAATCTATTAATCATCAAAATCATCAAAACATATGTCCCGTATCGGCAAAAAACCCGTTGACATACCGGCCGGCGTCGAAGTGAAAATCGACAATGATTTGGTGTTGGTCAAAGGCGGCAAAGGGGCTTTGTCTTTGCGGCTTCATCCGAAAGTCAAGGCGGAAGCGCGGGACGGCAAAATTTTCGTTGCCATTAACGACGAATCGGTCGCCAAGCAGAAAGCGCTGTGGGGATTGTACCGCAGTCTGATCAACAATCTGGTCATCGGCGTCACCCGCGGCTTCGAGAAGAAGCTGGAAGTGAACGGCATCGGCTACAAAGCAGCGGTCTTCGGCCGGAAATTGATCTTGAATGTCGGATTTTCCCACCCGGTGGAGTTTGCCCTGGCCGATGGCGTGAATTGCAGCGTGGAAAAGAATATCATCACCCTGTCCGGCAGCGACAAGCAGCTGGTCGGCGAAATGGCGGCTTGCATCAGGAGAATCCGCAAGCCCGAGCCGTACAAGGGCACAGGCATTAAATATTTGGAAGAAGTGATCCGCCGAAAAGCCGGCAAGACGGCAGGCAAGGGAGCGGAATAAAAATATGAAAAACGCGCAAAAAAACAAATCGAATCTGATCGAATTGAGAAAGAGGCGGACAAGAGCGAAGATTGTCGGCAAAGCCGATGTTCCCAGATTGTCGGTCAACCGCAGCCTGAAGCATTTTTATATCCAGATAATCGACGATATGAAAGGCGTGACTTTATGCGCGGCCGACGACAGGGAGATCAAGGGCGCCAAAGGGAAAAAGCCGGTGGAAATCGCCGCGGCGGTCGGCGCTTTGATTGCGGCCAAAGCCAAAGCGAAAAAAATCAACAAAGTCGTTTTCGACCGCGGCAGCTACCAATATCACGGCCGCGTCAAAGCGGCGGCGGACGGAGCAAGGGAAGGGGGACTCAAGTTTTAAACTCTAAACTCTAAATTCTAAATTCTAAACAAATTCAAAGCTCAAAGCCCAAAATTCAAAATAAATCTAAAGCATAAGACTCAAAATTTAAAATAGTCAGGTAATCAACTAATAAACCAATCAACCATTCAACTAAATATATGAGCAAAGACGATTCAAGAAGGCCAAGAAAAGGCGGGCCGCGCGAAGCGCCGGAGTTTGACCAGACGATTATCGATCTGGCGCGCGTGACAAGAGTGATGGCCGGAGGCAAGAGAATGCGCTTCCGCGCCTGCGTTGCGATTGGCAAGAAAAACGGCGAGTTCGGCGTGGGCACGGCCAAGGGGCGGGACGTCACTTTGGCGGTGAACAAGGCGGTCAACAAAGCCAAGAAAAACATGATCAAAATCCCGATTATAAATAAGACAATTCCGCATGAAATCTACGTCAAATACAAAGCCGCGAAAATTCTGCTGAAGCCGGCGCCGGTCGGCACCGGAGTGAAAGCGGGCGGAGCGCTGCGCTCGGTTCTCGAATTGGCCGGCGTGCCGAACGTCGTTGGAAAGATTATCGGATCGAACAACAAGATTACAAATATCCACGCTTTGAAAATCGCTTTGACCAGTTTTAAAAAAACGCCGGAGAGAAAGACGCAAAAAGCAGATGGAGAATTGAAGATTGCTTCGTCCGCTCCGCTACCTCGCAATGAAAAACCGGAAAACATTAAGAAGGAAAAAATAGAAGAGAAAGCGGAACAAACTGAAAAAGCGAAATAAAGGATAAAGATAAGGGAAAGAAGGCTAAAGAGGATATGCGAGAATAAATTTTTAAGATTATCTTCTATAGCCTTCTTAACCTTCTTCCGTATTCCATACTTAATATTTTATAAGATTTAATATGACGCTGCAACTCCACAACATAGGGAAAAAAAAGAAACACCGAAAGCTCCTCGGACGCGGCAATTCTTCAGGCCACGGCACGACCAGCGGCAAGGGCCAAAAAGGCCAGAATGCCCGGTCCGGCGTCAGCGGCCTCAAGTTCAAAGGATTGAAAAAGACCTTGCTCAGCTCGCCGAAATTCAAAGGCATGAAAAGCCCGCGGCCGAAAGCGCAGATCGTTAAATTGACTCAGCTGGAAAGACATTTCAAAGACGGCGACAGCGTAACGCCGGGCGTTTTATTTGAAAAGAATCTGGTTAAATTCCTGGACGAGCCGGTCAAGATATTATCCGATAAAAACGAGTTAAAGATCAAATTGGAAATATTCGGATGCCTTATTTCCGGATCAGCGAAGGCCGCGGTTGAAAAAGCCGGCGGCAAGATCATCGACATTGCCGGCGGCGAAGAAAAGACCGAGGCCGGCGAAAAAAATCAAAAATAAACTAATCCCCTTGACTTATGTGGGAAAAATTCACTCAAATTTGGAAATTAAAGGACTTGCGGAATAAAATTCTGTTCATCATCGGCATGCTCGTGGTGTTTCGCATCGCCGCGCACGTGCCGATTCCGGGCATCAACGCCGAAAACCTGAAGGAATTTTTCAATTCAAACCAGGTGCTGGGCCTGCTCAACGTGTTTTCGGGCGGCGGCATGGAGAATTTCTCGATCGTCATGATGGGCGTGGCGCCTTACATCACTTCGTCGATTATTTTCCAATTGCTCGGCATGATCATTCCGAAGCTCGAAGACATGATGAAGGAGGAATCGGGCCGGCAGAAGATCAACATGTACACGCGGATCATGACCGTGCCTCTGTCTTTCCTGCAGGCTTACGGCATGATCATTTTATTGAAGCAATCTTCCGCAACGATTATCCAGAACGCCGACTTTTTCAATCTTGCGGCCATGCTGATTACGATCACGGCCGGCACCATGCTGCTCATGTGGATCGGCGAGCTCATCACCGAAAAGAAAATCGGCAACGGCATATCGCTTATCATCTTCGCGGGCATCGTGGCGCGCATTCCGTCGGCGCTGAAAGAGGCGGCGGTCAATTTTTCCGCCCAGGAGGCGATGAATATCATCGCTTTTTCCGCCATCGCCCTCATTACCATCGTCGGCGTCGTCATCATCACCGAGGCGCAGCGCAATATTCCCGTGTCCTACGCCAAGCGCGTGCGCGGCATGCGGATGTACGGCGGCATGGACACGCATTTGCCGATTAGAATCAACCAAGCCGGCGTGATTCCGATCATTTTCGCCATTTCGATCATTCTGTTCCCGTCCATGGTCGCGCAATTCATGATGCGATCGAGCAATGCTTTCATCGGTCACGCCGGACAGGCGATCATTGGTCTTTTCCAAAATCAGCTTTTTTACGGCATATTATATTTCTTGCTGGTCTTCGGATTCACATATTTCTACACGGCGGTCATTTTCCATCCTTATCAGATCGCGGAGAATTTGCAGAAAAACGGCGCTTTTGTCCCTGGCATCAGGCCGGGCCAGTATACGGCTGAGTATCTGCAAAGGAGCATCAGCCGCATCACTTTGGTCGGCGCGCTGTTCCTCGGCATTATCGCCGTCCTGCCGCTCATGCTCCATTCGTTCATCGGCTTGCAATCGCTCGTCATCGGCGGCACGAGCATCCTGATCGTGGTCAGCGTGGTCATTGAAATGAGGAAGCAGATCGAAGCGCAGATGACGATGAGGGAATACGAGGGTTTTTAGAAAAACGCGAAACTACGCGAAAGAAAATCGCAAAATAACGCTAAACTATTTAGATGCGAAAGGCTGGATTTATTCCAGTCTTTTGATATAATTGGATAGTAATGATTCTAATATTCTACAGGTGTATATCTATTACCGAATATTCAACTAATAAACCAATCAACCATTAAACTATAATTATTTATGTCTAAAACAGTTTTCATTTTAATGGGGCCGCCCGGATCGGGCAAAGGCACCCAGTCCGAGTTGCTTGCCGAGAAATTGAAGATCGAACATTTTTCAATGGGCCAGGCTTTGCGCGAAGAGATCGCGAATAAAACCGCGATCGGCAGAAAAATTGAGCCGATTTTGGCAAGGGGCGCATTGGTTTCCGACAAGATTGTTTCGCAAATTATTGTAAAAAAAATCGCGAAAATCAAAAAGGGGCTGATTTTGGACGGCTTTCCGCGGAAGCTGGGGCAGGCGAAGATTCTCGATCGTCTGCTCGGAAAGCGAAAAACGAAAAACGTGTTTTTAGAAATTCATCTCCCGGCCAAAGAGGTTGTCGAGCGGATCGCCGGCCGGCTGGATTGCGGATGCGGCGCGATTTATCATTTGAAGTACAAAGCGCCGAAAAAGCCCGGCGTCTGCGACGTCTGCGCGAAAAAATTGTTCAGGCGCAGCGACAACAAACCGAGCGTGGTTAGAAACCGTCTGAAAAGCTACAATAAAGAAACAAAGCCGGTACTACGGTTTGTAAGGAACAAAAAAAATTACGAATACCATCGGATTGACGGGACCGGCGACATCAAGCAGGTTTTTAAGCTGATCCAAGACGCGATCAAATAGGGGATTTATGATTAAATTAAAATCGCCAGAAGAAATTAGAGCGCTGAAAGCCGGCGGAAAAATCCTGTCGGAGATTTTGAATTCCGTGGCGAAAATGGCGCGCCCGGGCGTTACGACCGCCGAATTGAACCGGGCGGCCGAAGATTTGGTTAGAGAGCGCGGCGGCGAGCCGTCTTTTTTGCATTACGGCGGCGGCGATAATCCGTATCCGGCGGCGCTATGCACGTCGGTTAACAGCCAAGTCGTCCATGGCATTCCTGGCGATTATATTTTGCAAGAAGGCGACATTGTCGGGCTGGACATCGGCATGCGTTATCCGGCGAAAAACGGCTTGTACACGGACCTGGCAATGACCGTTGCGGTTGGAAAAGCTTCAAAAGAAGCGGAAGAACTCATCAAGGTGACAAAGAAAGCGCTGGAGATTTGGATCAACAACATCAGGGCCGGCGCGTTTTTGAACGAAATCGCGAGGCGCGTGCAAGGATACGTGGAATTGAACGGCTTCAGCGTTGTCCGCGATCTGGTCGGGCACGGCGTGGGATTCGGCGTGCACGAGGAGCCGGCGATTCCGAATTATTACGCGAACGAACCGTCCATCGAGTTGAAAGAGGGCATGGTTTTGGCGCTCGAGCCGATGATCAATGCCGGCGACTGGCGCGTTAAAACGCTGGCTGACGGCTGGACCGTGGTTACTGCCGACGGCAAATTGAGCGCGCATTTCGAGCACACGGTGGCGGTGACAAAGAGGGGATGTGAAGTGCTGACTAAATAAATTCTAAATCCGAAACTCTAAATTCTAAACAAATTCAAAGCACAAAGTCCAAAGTTCAAAATAAAAAATACTGTCTTTGCGAGTGGAGTAGTAGTGGAATGAGGTAAACATGGAAATTATTTGATTTTATCAAAGGGATTCCCAAACTAAATCAATTGGTGAAATTTGTTAATCATGTAGAAATTTAATATATTTATTTATTAACTAAAAAAATTATGAAGTCAGTATTAACAACATTAAGTGTTCTTGGTATGATATTGGGTGGTGGTGGTATTTTCAGTAGTATAGGACAAGAATGGGATGCGTGGGTATTTATCAGTAGTGGATTATTTTTAGCATGGGGGTTAGTTTGTATCAAATATGTGAATGATACGGAATTGATTATAAGGTCTCTTAATTCACATATTGATGTATTAGAAGAAAAAATTGAAAAGAAGAAATAAATTATATAAGTAAAATCAATTTTATTTCATCAATTTTCGGATTCCGAAATAAATTCAAGGTAGCAGCGAGTTATTTTATATGAATTACCTCGGCATCGATTGGGGCATGAAAAAAATCGGTTTGGCGCTGGCCGGAGGAGAAATGAAAATGGCAAGTCCGCTTTTGGTTTTGGATCATAAAAATATTGATGAAACTTTGGCTAAAATTAAAAGCATAATCAATAAAGAAGACATCGGATTTATTGTGCTTGGCAAGCCGGTATCATTGTCTGGCAGCGAGAATTATTCCGGCGAATTCAACCGTTTTGCCGAAGGTTTGAAAAGCTTGAACGTTCAAACTGATTTGCAGGATGAAAGATTGTCAACGAAATACGCGGCCAGGTTGAAGCGCCAATTCAAAGGCCACAAGAAAATCAAAGATGACGACATCGCGGCGGCGGCGATATTGCAAAGTTATCTTGATAGAGAATTTGCGAATTCAAAATCCGAAGCACAAAGCCCAAAATAAATTTAAAGTTTAAAATTTAAATTTGTTTTGACAGCGCAGTGCAGCCTGTCGGCACGACTGCGCTGCACTGATTTTGGATTTTAGACTTTGAGTTTATGCGAATGAGCGTTGCAATCGAGCTTTATGACGAAATTTTACAAAACATTGGCAATAGTACTGATTGTAAAAGAGTGGAGGGAGAGCGATCTCCTGTTTTCTTTTTATACGCGCGAATACGGCAAAGTGCGGGCGATCGCGGCCGGCAGCCGGAAAATCAAAAGCAAATTGGCCGGGCATCTTGCCGGGCCGGGCGTGATTGAACTGGTTTTTGTCAAAGGCAAGGCGTTCAACCGGATCACACACGCGCATTCCGTTGGAAAAAGATTTTTGCGGGGCGAGCGCGACATAAATTATTTGAGTTGCGTCCTCGAAATAATCGAACAGGCGGTGCCGGAGGAGTCGCCGAACGGGAAAATCTGGAATTTACTGGCGTGGGCGCTGGAAAATATTTTGCCGAAGGAAATTGGGCCACAGCGCCCGTCAACTGCGGCAAACGATCATCTTCGCAAATTCATCGTCAACATATTTATCTTAAAATTGCTGCCGATCATCGGCTATGGCATAAAAATCGGCAATGAAAGCGGCCATTTGCCGGTTTCGCTGAAAGAAATGAATCCGCAGAATTTGGAGCTGATAAAAAAAATTCAAGCGGATGCGCAAATGAATGCTTTAAACATTTCAAAAGAAAACAACGATGAATTGACTACGTTTTTGAAAAAATATTTGGAATACATGCTGGAGAAGAAAATAAATTCATTGGTAATGATATAGTCTCGCGAATAAGCAGTTTATTTGCGAGTTTATACCAAGTAAGTTTTTTAAATTTTCATAAGGGCACGAAGCAATCTTGAATGCAATTCCTAGGTTTATTTTCCAAGATTGCGTCGCCATTGCTCGATAATTGAATTCATTATATTGATATGTGCTCGCAAATAAAATGATTGCCTTAAGACCAAATAAAAAAGAGGCCTAAGATTTTGATCTTGTCCTCTTTGTTTTTGTAATTTACCGGGGTTGAGATGATGTCCTGCGCCAGTTGTGCCGCGTGTTTTCCAGGAGTTTTGCCCGGTTGCGGCGCATGTTCGCGTTGTTTGGTTTTCTCATGTTTTCGATTTTTTCATCAAGCGAAGCGATCATCTTGGTCAGAGTCACTACTTCTCTTTTAGCGTGCCCGAGCTCTTCCTTGAACATCGTTGCTTTTTCTTTGTTTCGTTTTTTATCCCGCGAAGCTTCAAGTTTTTCCAGCTTCTTTCGTTCGAGCTTGTTTTTTCTTTTTATTGCGCACTTTAAATCGAGCAGGGCATTGATGATTTTCTCGAGTTTTATTGCACGAGCCATGATTTGCTCCTTTGTTTCGCGTATTTTGAAGTCGTTGATTCGAATTCAATTTACTAACTCATTTTTTTTTGCGCCTTGATGTTTGACAACGGAAAAGATTGCTTTTAACAGATCCGTGAAGTTGAAGATTTTGTCCAGCTCCTCTTGAAGATTATTCTGGATGAATTCCAAGCATTCCTTAACGCCTTTGGCATATCCTTTGTCGAATTCTTCCCGATGACCCGCCGCGATGGAATTGTCGTTTGATTTAAGATGCAGTGTGACGGTTTGTTCCGCTTCCCGCAATTTTCGGGATAATGGCGCTACGAAAGCGGCGGCAAATTCTTCGAAAACCAAATCGGAAAGATTTTTTTTCAGCGCTCTAATCAAAATCTCAAGATCTTTGATTGCGGGTATGTCTTCTGCCAGTTCATTTGCAAAGTCTTTCATCCGTTCGGCAATAGGATTTTGTTTCATGAGCATCCTCCTTGACTTTTTATTTTGTTAAAGGGCGAATGAGTATAGTTTACATCAATGGAATATTTTGTCAATGGTTTGTTTAAAATGAAAAAGAGTCAAAATTGGCGCATTTTGGACTCTTTTTCGGAGGGTGTTGTTGCATGGTTTTTCTTTCCGTCAGCGAGCCTGCACGTTGGTTTAGTCGTTTCGAATAGGCTCGGCAAAGGGTTTGTTTGGCGCGCGTTTCAGACAGCGGCTGTCGCTTTCGGCGTGGCCGAACGCATGAGCGGCCGAGGCCGGCGCGGGCGGCAATGCAGGTGGAAGAGAGCGATCTTTTCCGCTTTTTCGAGCGCTTCGATCTCGCCTTCCAGCTTCTGCCGTTCGAGCATGCCTTTCAGCGACGTTCCTTTGATGATTCTGTTCATCATTTGGCGCGCTTCATAGAGCTCGTCCTGAATTTCCACGACCGTTTTTTTGAACGCATTTTCCAGGCTGACTTTGGTCCGATGATGGCACATGTTTCACCTCCTTTCTATTGCAAAACAAGCAAAATCGCTTGTTTAAAATCGTTTAAAAGAACCTCATTGATTATATTGTAGCACTTTTTTCGCAAAAGCAAAGAGTCGGTTTTATAAACGCTTTGCCGCGATCGTCATATTCTGCAAAGAGTACTTTTTCAGGTTTGAAACTTGTTGTTCATTGATGATTTCGCAAGCCCAGTTCCAGTGGTATGAAACCCAGTCGTTTTCTTTGGGATTTTTTAAAAAGCACTGATCAATGAATTTGTAAGCGATTTTTTTTATTGCCGGTTCGCCAAGGCCGAGCCGATTGTTTCTAACGATCAAATCGGATGTCTTGATTTCGATTTCGTTTTTTAAAATTTTTTTTATTCTGCCCCAGCCGATGCGGCAGCTGTTCATGGTTTCAAGGGTGTGTTCGATCGGCAGGTGCCCGGTGCGCAGATACACGTTGAAAACGTGGAAAGAGTGGTGCGGCTTGGCGCCGAGCGGGATTTTGAGCGCCAATTTGTCGAATTCGGACAATTTTATTTTCTTTTTCAATTCCAAACCGTCGATCAAGTGCCAGTAAAATTTATTCATCCTGATATTTTCCAGAAGCTCATTGCCGATCCAATAAGCTTCGACAACGCGATGGTCGAACGGGTCGCTTATCTTGTTCGCGTCGGCGATCAGCCGCAGGTAAGGATGGAGAGTGCGGAATTCTCTGAGCAGAGTTTCAAGCGGCGGCTCGGAAACGGCATTTACGCAGTATTCGAAAAGCGCGGAATTTTTATTGCCGCCGCAGAATTGCAATTTGTTCGGCATGAAAGCGTAGCGGGCACATTGCAGCAAGCCGTCAAACTGATTTTGCCGGCCCCGCTCCGCCGAAGCGCTTCGCGGAGGCGAGCCGGCAGGCGCTTCTTTCCGTTTTAATTGCGGCATAATAGATGATTCCGGCGGCGCATATTACAACGACGGCGCCGAATAAATCGCGCGGCGAATATTTATGGGTAATGAACGCGCTGTTCAAGGCGGTGGTGACCGGCGAAGCGATCACCAGGATGCACGTTACCGCCGTGGCCGGCAGATATTTCAGCGCCCGGTACCAAGTTAGAACATAGCCGAGCAGCAGGCAGGAGCTTAGCCCGATCCAGCAGAGTTGATGATAATTTAATGATATCAAAAGCGCGCCTTTGCCGATCGCCAGAACAAAGCCGATCAGCGCGATCGATCCGAAAAACATTCTCGCCCAGGCGACTATTTTCGCGTCTATGCGGGCGAGCATTTTCTTCGCCAGGACGTATTCCACCGCCCAGAATAAAGTGGCGGCCAAAACCAGCCAGCCGGCCCGATCGAATCGCCAGTCGCTGAAACTTCCCAGCAAAAAGTTCCCGGCCAGCAGCAATCCCAGCGCGCCAAGCTGCATTTTGGAAATTTTTTCTTTCAACAAAGGAACAGCCAGGATCGCCACCCAGATAAACAGTGTTTTATGGATGAAAGCGGTGGCCGGGGCGGTAGAAATGCTCAGTCCTTTAAAAAACAGTAAAAAAGGAATACTGCCGCCGATGATGCCGATTAAAATCAGATTCAGCCAGTCTTTTTTCGTCAAATGCTTCAATTTGGGAAAAATGGAAGGCAGCAAGACGATCAAGCACAGGACAAGCGCCACGCCGATGTTTTTCGCCGTGGTGAAAACGCTGGAATCAGGGATCGCTTTGGTCGCGAATTTGCTCAGAAATACGGAGAAGCCGCTGATGAGCGCGGTCAGGCACGCGAGATAAGCGCCTTTTTGGGTTGAAGTTAGGTTTTTCATTGTTTATTTGATTTTAATATTTTGACAAGCTCGTTCGCTTCTTTGTCGCTGATTTTTTGCAAGGCGAGATCGGCATTGACCAGAACCCAATCATTTTTTTTTACATCCGAAAGGGCGGAGGCGAGCACCTCTTTGCTCTTTCCTTCGAAATCTTTCACCAAAGCTTTGCCATTGAACAATTTAATGATTTTTGCCGGAGTTGTTTGGCACATATTGTTGATATAATGATATCAAAACCCGGTTGAATTTGCAATAAATAAAAAACCGCTTGATTTTAATCAAATAAAAAAACGGCCGATTAAGGCGTTTAATTTATTATTGTCCTCCTGCGCCCCCGCGATAAACTCGGGGCTACGGAGGACAGCCTTCGCAGTATAGTGAAAATGGCTGGCTCGCCAGCCGTAGCCACGAAGTGGCGAAGGCTGGTGGGCGACACTGGGATCGAACCAGTGACCTCTGTCGTGTGAGGACAGCGCTCTAACCAGCTGAGCTAGTCGCCCTGGTCTTAAAAAATTCAAAGCCCAAAATTCAAAATCCGAAATAATTTTAAAATTTAAATTTTTAACTTTAAATTTATCCCAACGGGATCCCTTCGGGATTTTGTATTTTGAACTTTGTATTTTGGACTTCCTCGCTTCTGCAAAATAATGGCTGCAAGCCAGCCGTAGCTTTAGCGAAGGCTGGTGGGCGGCAGAGGAGTCGAACCTCTGACCTTCTCGACGTCAACGAGACGCTCTAACCAACTGAGCTAGCCGCCCAGGTCTCAAAGAATAAATGCAAACCGCAAAAAGCAAACCCAGTGCAGCGCAGTCGTGCCGACAGGCTGCACTGCGCTGGCAAAGTAATTTTAAAATTTAAATTTTAAACTTTCAATTTATCCCAACGGGATCCCTTCGGGATTTTGAATTTTGTGTTTTGAATTTTGCATTTCCACGCTTCTGCGTGGCAATGGCTGCAAGCCAGCCGTAGCCACGAAGTGGCGAAGGCTGGTGCGCGTGGATGGATTTGAACCATCGACCCCCGCCTTATAAGGGCGGTGCTCTAACCGCTGAGCTACACGCGCCTGGTTTGCGGCGAATTATTGCTGAAAAGATAATATCAAAATAAATCGGTTTTGTCCAATAGTCCGATTTGCATTTGGAATGAAAATAATCGATTCAAGCGATTGGCAATTAAACGTAAATGTGGAGATCGACAAGTTGTTTTAATTTGTCGATAATGATTTGTCCTGAACCGTTTAATTTGAATTTGATGAAATTTTTGTTTCCGGTCGGCTGGTATTCGGCAAAGTGTGAGATTAAATTATGGTTTTTTTCCGATTTGACCAGACAGAAGCTCTGGCCGTTCTCGGCGTAGAACAAAGCGGTCAGCTCGACCGTCGGAATGCTGATGATCAGCTCGTCGATCACGCCGGCCAAATCGGCGGAAGCGGTGTTTGTTTCAGCGAAATCGTTTGCATCGATTCCGGCCCAGGCGATTTTCCCCTCGTTTTCGGATTTCAAATTCAGCAAAACATGGCCCCACAATTTCAAAGCGTTGACCGATTTGGTTTGATAAAGATTTTTAATAATGGCGTCGCGTTCCGCTCCGGCGGCAATGAGTTGGCCGGCGATATTCAGTGATTTCGGCGTAATCGTGGGGGAGCGGAAGCTCTTGGTTTTGTCGATCATGCCGGTCAGAAGCAACGTCGCGATTTTTTCATCCAGAAGATTGGAATCGATTTGATCGATCAAGTCGTAAATGATTTCCGACGCCGAGCTGGCCGTTATATTTACAATATTCAAATGGCCGTAATGCGCGTTTTCTATCGAATGGTCGATGTTGATGAGCGGCGTTTGGAAAAAAAGATCGATGTTGTCCTCGTAAAGCTCGTCCAGCGATTCCAGATCGGCCGTGTTCAACGCGATAATTAAATCGTGTTTGTAGATCGAATCGTGGATGCGGCAATCGGCGGCGCTGATTTCGCCTTCGTCCGCCATTACGTAAATGTGGAGTTTGCCGTCAAGCAGTTCGTGCTCGATGTTCGGATTTTTCAAATTGGTCGCGTCCAAACTGATGCGGCATTTTTTCGCGTTTGTCAGCTTGTTTTTTATTTGAGCGGCTTCATTCAAAAAATTGAAAGCGGCCGGCAATTCGAATTTCGGACTGACGATTTCAACGGTTTGCCCCAGTTTTTTGAACAATGCCGCCAACGCCAAACTGGCCGCGATTGTGTCGCCGCTTGCTTCTTTTTGGAAAACAATCAGCGGATTATTGCTTTTGCCGATTGTTTCGTAGAATTGCTGATATTGAGTGAGAGCCATATTATTTAGTCAGAGTTAACTACATGATCAACCCTTCGACTCCTCGATACCCTTCGACTCCTCGACAGGTTCGGAGCTCAGGGGAGACAACTCGGAGCTCAGGGCAGGCATGATTAGTCTTGAATAAACAGTTATGGACAAATCAGTGGATCAGTTGTTTATCACGTTGATCAGGTTGTTGCATCTTGCTTTGGCAATATCCAATTGTATCTAAAATAATATCCCCTGTCAACAAGGCGCAAGCCAAAACGCCATATCCGGCGCGGTTAGTCAAATTTCGGGATAAATCGGTTGTATTTGAGGGATAAATGTGCTAAAATTTAATGGACTGATAGTTTGCTTAAAAAATAGAAGTGCCAATTTATTTATGGAACTGCCAAAAGCCTACAACCCGAGCGATTTTGAAAATAAAATTTATAAAGATTGGGAAAAAAAGAAACTGTTCAATCCCGATACCTTGAAAAAAAGAAAGGGAAAACAAACCTTTTCAATCGTCCTGCCGCCGCCGAATGTGACGTCTATTTTGCATTTGGGTTCGGCGTCGATGTTGTCGATCGAAGATTTGATGGTGCGATACAAACGGATGGCCGGTTTTGACACGGTTTGGCTCCCCGGATCTGATCACGCGGCGATCGCCACGCAAAACGTGGTGGAAAAAAAGTTGTTGAAAGAGCAAAAATTGAGCCGGCATGATTTGGGCCGGGAAAAGTTTTTAATTGAGGTTGATAAATACGTTGAAAGCGTGAAGGGCAATATCCACAATCAAATGCGTCGAATCGGCGCGAGCCTGGATTGGAGCCGCGAAGCGTATACGATGGATGAAACGCGCAGCCAAGCGGTGGCCAAAATTTTTAAAATGATGCACGACGATGGCTTGATTTACCGCGGCTACCGCATCGTGAACTGGTGCCCGCGCTGCCATTCGACTCTGGCGGACGACGAAGTGGAGTACAAGGAAGCCGACGCCAAGCTTTATTATTTCAAATACGACAAAAATTTTCCAATTGAAATCGCCACGACTCGGCCGGAAACGAAATTGGGCGACACGGCGGTGGCGGTGAATCCGGCGGACAAGCGCTATGCGAAATACATCGGCAAAATTTTCAACGTCGATTTCTGCGGCCAGCCGCTTGAAATTAAAATAATCGGCGACAAGCAGGTTGACCAGGCGTTCGGCACGGGCGCTCTCGGCGTTACGCCGGGGCACAGCTTGGTTGACTATGAAATGGCGCAGAAAAATAATTTAAAAGTGATAAAAATCATTGATGAAGACGCGAAAATCACCGATCAAGCGTTGAAATTCAAAGGTTTGACAGTCGAAGAAGCGCGCCAAAAAATCGTCGAATGCCTTGGGAAAAAAGGTTTATTGAAAAAAACAGAAGATTTGAAAAACAACTTGTCGATATGCTACCGATGCGGAACGGCGATCGAGCCTCTGCCGTCGAAGCAGTGGTTTATTGACGTTAACAAGAAAATAAAAAATCAAAAAATCAATAAATCAATAAATCAAGAAAACAAGAAATCAAAAAATCAAAAAAAAGATAAAACCGAAAAATCGATGTCCTTAAAAGAAATGGCGATTGAGGCAGTCAAATCAGGGGAAATAAAAATCATTCCGGCGCGATTCGAGAAAACTTATTTCCATTGGATGGAAAATCTGCATGATTGGTGCATTTCAAGGCAGATTTGGTTCGGGCATAGGATACCTGTCTGGTATAAAAATCAAAGCTCAAAACCCAAAACCCAAAATAAATTTAAAATTCAAAATTCAAATATCACGGAGGTGATAGGCTTAAGACACGGGCAGGCGTTTGGCAACAAATTGAACAAATTGAATTCAGACATTAAAAATAAAACCAATGTTTTAACGGTTGAAGGCAAGGCGGAAGTGGAAGCGGCGATCAAAGAATTGAAAAACGCGGGCATCAAACATATTTACAGCTCCGACATGCTGCGGACAAAGCAGACGGCGAATATGATCGCGAAGGCTTTGAATTTGCGCGTGACGTTCGACAAGCGGCTGCGCGAAGTGGGCGTGGGCGAATTCGAAGGCAAGAGCGATGCGGCGTTGCAAGCGTTCCGCAAAGATTTTGCCAAATGGCGCTTTGATTCGCCGAAAGGCGTTGAACCGTTCGCCAGCGTGAAAAACCGCGTGTATTCTTTTCTTGATGAAATATTGGAAAAGGAAGCTGGCAAGAAAACGCTGGTGGTTTCGCACGGCGATGTTTTGCGGCTGATACCGAGTTACGGAACGGAATTGGCTGACGAAGAAATGATTCAATTGCCATATCCGAAAACCGGCGAATTCGTAAAGTCAGCGCTGGAAAAGCGAGAAGAAATCCGCGTTTCGGAAAAGCCGATCAATGAAGCGGGCTGGGTCCAAGACGAAGACATTTTGGACACTTGGTTTTCGTCAGGGTTGTGGACGTTTTCAACGTTGTTAAAAAAAGATTTCAAAGATTTCAGCAAAAAAAGCAATCCGGATTTGAAACGGTTCCATCCGACAACGATGTTGGAAACCGGCTACGACATCGTGTTTTTCTGGGTGGCGCGTATGATTCTGATGACGACGTACGCGATGGGCGAAGTCCCGTTCAAAACCGTTTATCTGCACGGCCTGATCCGCGACAAGGAAGGCGACAAGATGTCCAAATCAAAGCCGGAAACCGCGATCGATCCGGTCGAAGCCGGCGGCAAGTACGGCATGGACGCGGTGCGTTTAAGCCTTTTAATCGGCAATACGGCGGGCAATGATTTAAAATTGTACGACGAGAAAATCGCCGGATTCAGGAATTTGGTGAATAAGATTTGGAATATTTCAAGGTTCATATTGTTAAATTCAAAGCACAAAGCACAAAATCAGTGCAGCGCAGTCGTGCCGACAGGCTGCACTGCGCTGTCAAAACAAATTAAAAATTTAAAATTTAAAATTTCTGTCTACGCTGAAGCTCCCGCCTTCATTGAAATTACGGCGGACAAGCCGGCAGACAGGCAAAATTTATCGTTGGCTGATAAGTGGATTTTGTCGAAGTTCAACAAATTAAAGAAAGAAGTGACGGATTTATTGGATAAATATAATTTTTCGCAAGCCGGCGAGTTATTGCGGGAGTTTACTTGGAATGATTTCGCGGATTGGTATCTTGAAG
>JAZDPK010000034.1:0-2460 GCA_043797615.1 Parcubacteria group bacterium | reverse complement strand
TTATCCGCTGGCGAACGCGGAACAGGCGCGCCAGACCGTGAGCTTCGAAGTGAGCGAGAATGCGGCCGTGAAAAACGCCAACGCCGAGATCGGGCGCGTGCTGGGCCGCGAACAGCTGGGCGTGGTCATGCTGTTTCCGATGTACCGCGAATATTTGGAAAAAGATGATTCGAATCAAGCGAAAAAAATGCTTGAAGAAATGTCCGAGGCGAAAACTTTGGCCGACCGTTTGGCGATGATCAATAAAATCGAAACCGCTTTTCCGAAGATGCGGGACAAAGCCAAAGCCGATTTGTCGGACAATTGGCGGCTCCTGGGCGAAAAAATGGTGTTGGAAATCACGCTTGACCAAGTATTTGCGGACAACACCTTGTCTTTGCGCGGCGAGGAGCTGATTCCGCGTTTGAACGTTAAGCGCCTTGATTTGAAAAAGATGAAAAAGGATTTTCTCGTGGCGCTGAAAGGCGGCAATGAGAAATTGGACAGCGTGCGCAATGAAATTTACAAAAATAAAAGAGCCAGAGCCGGCTTGGCGCTCGGCGTCGAAAAGCAGGAAGACGCGGGCCAGCGGGAAAGGCTGAAAATAAAAGTCGAACAATTGGATCAGAAAATCGCGGATTTGGAAAAACAAAAGGATTTGCTGTCCGACGCGAAGGTTTCCGAGCGATTCGCGCATTTAAGCAAAGATGAAAGGGAAAAGGAAATCGACAAGCTCAGCCGGGAAATTATCGCTTTGACGGAAAAATCGCCGAGCGCGATTTTCACCTACATGACCATGCAAGTCTTGGGCGAAGACCGCTTGAGCGAGCAGGACGTCGCGCTTGTCCAGGAACTCGAAAGCCATTTGCAAGGCCCGTTCCAGACGATCAGCGACCACCTTAATTATCATCCGGCGGCCAACAGCGAGAAAAAGAGCAGCGCGCAGGTTGTCTTGCAATACGTTGACAAAGTTGATCGCCTGATGAATATGGTGCGCTTTGCCGACTCGAAAATCTGTTGTTTTTCCAGTTCAAATTATACGCAGGTTATACGGCATGATACTCCGAATAAGTACTGGGTGGCGTCGATCAACGCCGATCCGCTGTCATTCGTTATTTCCATTGAATCGCCGAAAGGCCAGGCGCCGGCTGAAGGCAAAAAAGCCGCGGCCACGGAAAATCTGGGATTTATTTTCGGCAGTTTCGCTTTAAACGAGAAAGGCAAGCTGGCGATCATGCTGAACGGCATTTATTACGCGCCGGGCTTGGACAACAGCGAGCAAGTGGAAATTATTTTAGCCGGCGCGGAAAGAATTTTCAACGGTTTGCCTGTGGAAACGACGTCGCTCGCGTCGCAGCACGGCGGATCGATAAAACTGCCCGACGGCTATTCTAATACGCCGGTCGAATTCACCAGGTTAAGGGCGCTGGACGACAACAGCGGCAATCCAGAATCGAAAGTTTACGACGACATCGGCACCGGGTCGGATTTGAACAAGAAAAAGGTTTACAATCAGGGAGGGAGCGGGAGCCTATGGTATAAGAAGAAGGCGTGACAGGTGGGAAAGGTGAGAAGAGTGGGATGAGTGGAAAACGGAAGAACTAATTATGAAAGTAGATTGCTTTGTTATAGAGTATTGAAGATTGCTTCGTCGCTGCTGCTCCTCGCAATGACAATTAACAAGTGTAAGTTCGCAATTAAATCTTCCGTCATACTTTGAGGCTCTTCGACTCGGCCTTAATAGATTCAGCCTCGTTCAGAGCGCCTCAGCATGACAATCCATATGAAAGAGCAACCAATAAAAATCGAACACGAACCGGAATTTTCTCTCGAACACTGGATTAAAACCGAATTCGAAAAAGACTACAACGACCAAGTTAAAATTTTGAATAGCTTGAATCTTTTGGAAATCCTGCCGAACGTCGGAGAGATGGGAATCGTGGGAATAGACGGCAAAGAATATCCGATTCCAACGAAAGAGGCGATCATCGCGGAAATAATGAAGGATAGGGAAAAATATGAAACGAAAATAAAACAGGGATTTGCTCAAATCCAATTAACCCCATTCGCGAGTCCGCTGGAAAAACTGACGATGATATTAGAAAAAAGCATTTTAAAGCACAAACAGGAAAATAAACTTTTCGCGACAAAAGAAAATCCGAGCGATCCGGATGAGGAATTGCCATTGAATGAAAAAGAGCCGCTTTTCGTCTGGGAAAACTGGATCGATCCAAACGCTGCGCAAGGCATGAGAGGCGCCGACGTAACCGGCAAGTGCGTTTATTATCCTGATAAATTCGACAAAGAAAAACACGGAGGCAAGAAAAAACAGGAAATATTGGACGAGCAAGCTAAAGATAAAGATCCGTTTGCCGGCTGGAATGTGATTTTAATCGAAAAGAATCCGAATATTCCGCGAGAAGGCAAGGGCAAGACAGTGGGAGGCAGAAAACAAATCGAAGCCAACCAAACGCCGGAACA
>JAZDPK010000058.1:0-2471 GCA_043797615.1 Parcubacteria group bacterium | reverse complement strand
ATGCGCGGTCGAAATAAGGAATTTAAAAATTATCAGTGCGTTCAAAGTGAATTAATTAAATTAAATTTTTTATTTTACTCGCGCACGAAAAAAACGCAACCGTAATATGGCAAAGAAACTTTACGTAGGCAACCTGCCTTTTTCCACCACCGACGAAGAGCTGAAGGACAAATTCAGCGAAGCCGGATCAGTGGAATCGGCGAAAATCATCACCGACAAATTCTCAGGCCGCAGCAAAGGCTTCGGCTTCGTGGAAATGTCGAACGATGAGGAAGCAGCCAAGGCGATCGAAATGTTCAACGGCTCTCAATTCGGCGACCGAACAATCGTCGTGAATGAAGCCCGTCCGATGGAAGAGCGAAAGCCTCGCGGCAACTTCAACCGGGACAACCAATTTTAATCTGTTCCGATAAAAAAATCCGCCCTGAGCTAGTCGAAGGGCGGGTTTTTTGTTTACTTAAATATGTTTTCAAACGGTTTATTTTTGCAATGTTTGGTTCGTCGGCGTCGGCATTGCCGGCCGGATTTGAATCGTCTGCGCGGTCACGCTGCCGTCGCTGCCAGTCTTGCCGTTGACCATTATTGTCGTTCCAACGGCTAAATCGTTCACCGTGCCGCTGGCGAACTTGCTGACTTCCGTGCTGGCGGAATAGAAAATTATTTTTGAGCTGTTGTCGCGCATCTTGACGGTGATGCTGTTGTCGTCTTTTGATATAATTTCTCCGGTGACAAGTCCGGCGTTCGGCTGGCGGTTTCCGCCGCGCAATCCGGCGGCGCCGAACTGCGTCGCGCGTTGAGCCGCGGCTGACGCTTGCTTGCTGTCGGAATACTTCATGCCGCCGAAGAAAGCTGCTACGCAGACAACAACTGCCACTATGATCGTGATGATCAAATTTTTTTTCATATTTTTCTGCGGCGCATTATCATGCGCCGTTAATTAAATTTAACTTTTGATTACTCATAACGAAGCGCTTCAATCGGATTGAGCCCGGCCGCTCTTCTCGCCGGATAATAGCCGAAAATGATGCCAATCCCTGCGGACACGCCAAACGCCAGAATAATTGAGAAAATCGAAACGCTCGTAACAATGCCGGTAAATTGCGTTACGGCCAAAGCCAGTATCCAACCGAGCACGATGCCGAAGACGCCGCCGATGAACGTGAGCGTCACCGACTCGGCCAAAAATTGAAACGTGATGTCATTCCGCCTCGCGCCGATCGCTTTGCGCAAGCCGATTTCGCGGGTGCGCTCCGTCACGCTCGTCAGCATCATGTTCATAATGCCGATGCCGCCGACGATGAGCGAAATGCCGGCGATCGAAGCGAGCAGAATCGTAAACGTGTTGGTAACGGATGACGCCGTCGCCACGATATCCTGCTGATTTAAAATTTGAAAATCCGCTTGCGTCGCGTCGGAAATATTATGACGCTGGAGAAGCAAATCCGTGATTTCTTGTTGAATTTGCGCCAGGTCGTTCGCGCTCGCCGCTTCGACGCTGATCGTCGTCACGTAATTGTCGCCGGCCAAAAATCTTTGCGCCGCGGAAATCGGAACGTAAATCACGTCGTCCTGATTGCCGAATCCGCTGCCGCCTTTCGACTTGGTGACGCCGACTATTTTGAATTCTATTCTGTTGATGCGGATTTTCTGCCCCATCGCGTCGCTGTCTTCGCCGAACAGATCATCCCGCGTGGCCGGACCGATCACCGCCACTTTTGCAAGGCTTTGCACGTTTTGATCGGTAATGAATGAACCGCTGTCGATTCGGACGTTGCGCACATCGGTATAAGAAGCAACCGTGCCGATAACTTGCGTATTCGTGTTTGTTCCCGTTGCCGTAATTTGATATCGCCTTGAAATTTCCGGAGCGACCGCTTTTGCCAAGGTTACGGTCGATTGAATCGCGTCCGCGTCGGATTGCGTTAAAGTCTGCGCCGAGCCTCGTCCCGCGCTCACCTGCTGGCCCGCGCCCCGCGCGAATCCGGGCATGACCATTACCAAATTCGAACCGATCGATTGAATGCTCGATTCGATCGTTCCTTGCGCGCCCTGCCCGATCGAGACCATGGCGATGACCGAGCCGATGCCGATGATAATGCCGAGTATGGTCAAACCGGTCCGCGCTTTATTCACGGTGATCGCGGAAATTGTTTCTTGAAAAATATCTTTTAAATTCATAAATGAAAAGGGGTAAGAGGGCGGAAGAGGGGAAAGAAGGCAAAGGGGGCTAAAGAAGATAGTCTTGAAATTTTATTCTTGCATATCTTCTTTAGCATTCTTAGCCCTTTCTGTTTTCTTTGCTTTTTTCCCCTCTTTTTTACTTTTTAAACGATCTCCCCGTCTCTTATGTGGATAATCCGGTCCGCGTGCTTCGCCACGTCTTGCTCATGGGTGATGAGAACGATCGTGCGTCCGAGTTTTTTATTTAAATCTTGAAAAGTTTTTAAAACGATTTCGCCGGTTTTCGTATC
>JAZDPK010000031.1:0-2805 GCA_043797615.1 Parcubacteria group bacterium | reverse complement strand
AAGATCTGGCGAAGCCAGACTAATTTATACCAACATACAAAAAAACAACACTATTGACAAAATTAAATAAATATAATAGGATAATTTATCGCGCGTTCGTTGAAAATTCACAATTGAAAGGAGCGGTTAAAATGAATTATCGATTATTTGCGGCGGAATGGCAAAAAGCGAACAAAAACGGCCAGATTTTTCCCGAAGAATACATTTTTTACGTCACCAAGGAAGAAGCGGACAGTGAAGCTTCCGGCAGCTATTCCCAGCTGGCGATAAATCGCGCGAGAGAAGCTTTTTATCGAAATTGTCCGTCCGACTTTTCAATTAGACAATTGCTTAGTCTCTATCAAGTGGTAAAAAAAATTCAGAAGATCACGCCGAAGAATCAGAAAAACGATATTCTTTACAAAAGAAAGAAAATTCACGATTTCACAAAGGAGTAAGCCAATGACAAGAGCGCGTATTGTTCAAAAATATGAAATTTCGCCGCGCACCGTTTATTACGTTATGTGCGAAAAGCCGTGTCGTTTGATTGCCGGCATTTATTTGGACAGGAAGAAAAACGTCGATCATTATTACCGAATTTCAGACAAGAGAGCGCCGATTCTTGGCGCTTGTGACATCGATGAAATTGAAAAGAAAGAAGGTTTCCGCCCGTATCACAAAAGGATCGTTGAAAAGCTCCGCGCGGAAATCCAAAGAAAAGCCGAAGAGGAGGAGAAATATGCGAAAGCCAAGGGTTAAAAAGAGCGTTTATGTCATGAATTATGCGTATTTTGCCGAGTGGCGCTGGAAAGAAGAAAAAACGCACGAAGACGAATTCAGATTCAGCGTTGAACGCAAGGCCGACTGCAGCGTTCCGATTGACACATTCGCGGAAAAAAAAGCAATAGCGTTGATCCGGAAAATGCACCGTTCAGGCAAACTGTTGCGACTCTACCGCGTGGAAAATTGTGGTGTGAACGATTCACAGGAAAAATTGGGCGAATTGTTCGACCGCGAATACAAATATTGTCTGACGCGGGTGCGTGATTATGATGTTCAGGTATGGCTGGTCGATTACCAGTTGCCGCGCAATTTTCTCGCCGGGATTTATCTGAGTAAAGCGGAAGCGGAAAAACATCCGAACAGCAAAAGCGAGAAACACGCCACGATCATTTACGGATGCCCGATCGATCAAATTGAATCGCAGTGCGACCTTCTTCCTTGGCACAGGAAACGCATCGCGCAACTGCGTGAAGAAGTAAAACGGTTCAATTCCGCAAAATGAAAGAACAAGCTCTCGACTGAAACGGTCGGGGGCTTTTTTATTAAAAACAGGGGTGGAAGAAGTGTAAGAAGTGAAAACAAAAGAAGCCTGGAAAAATTCCGGCTTCTTTTAAGTTTGTCGCGGGGTCTAAATTTCGGATAATTGCGTCTTGACAAAGCGTAAATGCTGGTATACTGTTTAATGGTGAAAAGGAGGTGAAAACATGAGTGTAAATTTGAAATGGTTCCATTATTTGTTTATTTACACCGCGTGGCTGATTCCGCCGACGATCTGGGCGCTCGGAATGCATTTGTTTTATGAAAGCGAACCAGCAGCGTTCGCTTGCCTGGCGCTGACTTTCCCGTTGGTGCTGATGTTCGGCATTCTTGGGACAATGGTGATTCAACAGAGTTTTCAAAAAGGCCGATGGCTGGAGATGAAGTGGCCTGGCTTATGCGCCTGCGTTGTGGCATATTTCGTGCCGCATTGGATTTGGGGAATGGGCATCTGGGCGACGGCGGAGATTTATCCGCGCTTGAACAATGTGTTTCTGGCAACATTGCCGGTGGCCATTATCATCGGAGTTTACTTCGCGGAAAGAACGAAAGCGATCATTCTAAATCGGACAAAAAACGCATACGTTACGAACTGATCGTAAACATCGAGAAGTTGGAAAATTTCCGGCTTCTTTTCATAAGGAGGAATGCGATGAGAAGGAGAACGGGAACAGGAAATGTCTCGAACGCACGCACGGTGTATTTTGTCGCTTGCCAGCGTCCGTTCTGTCTGATCGTTGGAATTTTTTTGGACAAGAAAGAAAACGTGAAGCATTATTATCTTCCGCGATACAATGAGCGCGATCCGATCGTCGGTTCGTGCGATATCGATGAAATTGAAAAGCAAAAAGGATTTCGCAAGTACCACAAAAAGATCGTTGAAAAACTGCGCGCTGAAATCAATTTTAAAATCGAGAATCCGTAAAAGATCAAGCTCTCGGCTGAAACAGTCGGGAGCTTTAAAATTAACCGTGACTTTGAGTCAAGGCATGTCCCACACTCAAAGTGTGGGGTAAGGGAGCGGAAACAAAAGAAGCAAGAATAAATTCCCGCTTCTTTTTATTTTCGTTCGTAATGAATTGTTTCGATGCGGTAATTCGTCATGGCCAATTCAGGTGCGGATGCAATCCGCACCTACAATTTTACCGCGCGTACTCGATCACGCGATTCTCGCGGATCACCGTGACTTTGATTTCGCCCGGATATTTCAACTCGGCTTCGATGTCCTTGGCGATCAGCTCGGCGAGCTTGTGCGCTTCCAGATCGGACACTTTGTCCGGCTGGACAAAGACCCTGATTTCGCGTCCGGCCTGAATGGCGTAAGTTTTTTCGATGCCCGGTTGGCGCTGGGCGATTTTTTCCAGCTCTTCGAGACGTTGCAAATACCTTTCGTACGTGTCTTTTCTCGCGCCTGGCCTGGCGCCGGAAATGGCGTCCGCCACTTTGACGATGATCGATTCGATCGTCGTCGGGTTGTCCTCGTGATGGGTTAAAATCGGCGCGATG
>JAZDPK010000030.1:0-81251 GCA_043797615.1 Parcubacteria group bacterium | reverse complement strand
AAAATCAGGCTCACGGAAAAATCGAAATTGAAAAATAAAATCAGGAAGCAGGCGAGGAGCGAAGCGAAAATAGCGCATGAAATTAAATTATTCTTTTTAAATTCGCGCCGCCAAAGTTGAACCGCTTTGACCCATATTAATAAATAAATAATTAAGCCGGTTAAGCCGATATTGATCGCCGTGTCTAATAATATGTTGTGAACCCGGTCGGAAATTCCGGCATCGATTTTTAATTCGAGCGGCGTGGATTGGCGCTGAACCGACAGAATTTGGTAATTGTCAGGGCCGTAGCCGAAGAGCGGCCGTTTTAAAATTTGTTGGCTGGCGTATCGCCATTCGGTCAGGCGAAGAGACAGCGAGCTGTCACTGATCGGCTGGTTTATGCGCTTGAAACCGATGGCGCCAACGGCAATTGCAAAAATAATCATCGCCGCCGCAAGAATGGTCAGGGTTTTTCGCGATTTTGTCAATTTGAATATTGAAAAAAAGAAAAAGGCGAGCGAAATAACAACGGCGAACCAGGCGCTGCGGGTCATGGTGAAAATCAGCGATAAAAATTGGATCAATATTATTAATGCATACGATAATCGCGAAGCCGGTTTTTTATTTATAAAAAACAGATAAAATGAAAACGGCAAGATCATCGCCAGATACGTTGCCAGATAATTCGGATGGCCGAAGGTGGAGAACGAGCGCATGATCAGCGTTCCATTATTGATAACGACGAAAGAGGCGAGGTAATTTGAAAAATCGATTCGGAAATACTGCAGAATAGCGTAAACGCAGATCGGAATCGAGGCGAACGAAAGGATTTTGAAAATCATTTGGCAACGTTCGGCCGTGAGCCTCGGTTTTAGCAAAAAGAAAAATAAAATCGCGTGGCCGATGAAAAGCAAGCCGAACATGCGGTACTCGTTGCCGAAGAAGCTGTTGGCGGCGTTGATTGAAAAGATCGTTGCCAAGCTGTAAACCAGCAAATAACAGATCAATAAAAAATTCAGCGACCATAGTTTCATGTCTGCCAAGCCGTTATAAACATACAGTAAAATATTTTTCAAGCGACGCTTTTTTATTAGCCATAAAACAAACAGCGCGTCGGTCAGCCCGATGAAAATGAAAATTTTGTTTTCGTAAGCGTTGAACGCAAAAATATTCACCCACAGAGGGATGAATATTATGCCGGCTTGGATTAACAGCCAGGAAATTTTGTTTAATCTGTTTTCCAAGATTTCCATAGTGGATTATTTTTTCGGAGTCGGCCTGATAATCGGTTTCGGCGCCGTTTTCGGCGGCGTGATTCTAACTCCGGGAACGATTTTTTTCATCGGGGTAATGATTTTTGGCGCGCTGACCGGCGGATTTCCGCCTTTGCCGTCGCGCAGATGCATGCCCGACAGTCCGGCCGCCGCCAGGGCCGCGGCGATGGCAACGGCTCCGACTGCGATCGCCACCTTCTGCTTGGTGGAGAGTTTGGTTTTAGTTTGCATAGTGTTACAAATTACAAATATTTACGAATATACAAATCGGAAGAGATTATTAAAAAAATATCTAATGAACCAGTAAACCAGATAACCATGAACCAGAACAAGTTCGGTTCATGGCAAGCCAGTAAACTAGTAAACCAATTTTATTTTTTATAATATGATTTCTTCCGGTTTTTTCCCGGTCCACCCGGCGATCACGGCTTGAATGTCGCTCATGTCAACCACGATTTCGCCGAGATTTTTATACAGTTCGCCTTCCAATTTTTCGCGTTCAATGTATAGGTTTTTGTAAGCGCTGCTGTTAAGTTGGGTTTTTAAAATGCGCTGGTCTATTTCTTTTATTTTTTTCCAGTTGTCCGCGAACGCCGGATTTTTGTCCTTGGCCGCGCCATGGAGAATTCCCGCAATATGCTTGTCCAGGTGCGCCACCTTGACCATGGCAGCCGCTTCGTCGATCGCGTCGATCGCTTTGTCAGGCAGCTGGCGGTTCTTGACGTATTTTTCCGAAAGCTCGGCCGCCGCGTTGATCGCCGCCGGCGTGAATTCGACTTTATGATAGGCCATGTATTTTTCTTTCAATCCGTTTAAAATCAAAATCGTTTCTTCTTGCGTCGGCTCTTTCACTTCCACGATTTGAAACCGGCGCTCTAGGCTGCTCTGCGGCTTGATGTATTTTTCGTATTCTTCCATCGTGGTCGCGCCGATCAGCTGCAATTTGCCGCGGGCCAGCGACGGTTTGATTATATCTGAAAAATTGATCGCGCCTTCCGTGCCTTGCGTTTGGATCAAAGTATGGATTTCATCGATGAATAAAATGATGCCGCGGTTGGCTTTGTCGATTTCATTCAAAATCTTTTTCGCGCGCTCTTCGAATTCGCCGCGGTATTTGGTGCCGGCCAGGACTTCGGCCACGTCCAATTCCAGAACGCGTTTCGACGACAATTCCAGCGGTATCTGCTTTGCCTGCGCGATTTTCAACGCCAAGCCCTCGGCGATCGCGGTTTTGCCGGTGCCGGCTTTGCCAACGAGCAGGGCGTTGTTTTTCGTTCTTCGCGATAAAATTTGAATCAGCCGTTGGATTTCGTCGTGCCGGCCGATGACCGGGTCGAGCTTGCCTTCGGCAGCCAAATGCGTCAAATCTTTCGTGTATTTATCCAACACGGGCGTGCCGGTAAAGCCCAGTCCGCCGGATTGGTATTTTTTTTGCAAAAAATAAAAAACCGCAACAAGTACGGCAACGATTCCCCAAGTCAAATATTTTGGCGATATTGAAAACATAATTTGATTTAATTATAGCAGGATGTTGATTGATAGGGAAATTTTAATCCACAGGGAAAAGAAAGGTGAGATAAGAGAGGGGTCGCTTCGCCCAACAAATACGGGGCTCGCGAGGTGAGAGAGGTGAGAAGAGTGTCCCGCAGCCTAATAAGCTATTTTTGAGTTATCCACAGCCAGTGCTTGCTATTCGGTTTTTGTTCGGTATAATGGAAGTGCAAGCCGAACAAAAAGCGAACAATTGACTTAGAGCGAGACAAGCAAGAAAGCAAGACAAGTTAAAAAGTTAAGTTTGTTAATATAAATATGATTAATAATGAAATAGAAAATTTTCAGGATATCATAGCTTGGCAAAAGGCGCATACTTTAGTTTTGGAAATTTACAAAACCACAAAGACTTTTCCTTACGAAGAAAAATTCGGTCTTGTGTCACAAATGAGAAGAGCAATCATATCATTTGAGTTGAATATTGTGGAAGGATTTGCGCGCAGAAAAATAAAAGAAACATTAAATTTTTATAATATTGCCAATGCTTCTTTGGAAGAGATTAAATGTCAGATTTTAATTTGCCACGATTTAAATTTCATTAATCAGGAAAAATATGATGATTTAATTCAATTAAGCAGTGAGGCCGGCAGAATTTTGCATGGATGGATCAAAAGCCAGCGAGCCAATTGTGGCTTGTCTTGCTAGTCTTGCCTGTCTTGCTTGTTTTACTATGAAAATTACAAAGAAACAAAGCGAAGTTCTGCGCTTCATTACAAATTTCGTGAAAGATTCCGATTACGCGCCCAGCTGCCGCGAGATTGCCGAAGGACTTGGCCTTTCTTCTCCGGCAACGGTTCACGAGCATCTGCAGATGCTGAAAAGCAAAGGCTTTCTGAACATCAATTCGAACGAGCCGCGCGGCTTGGAATTGACCAGCAGCGTGTTGAAGCTGGGCAAGACGATCGAGCTGCCTCTGGCCGGCCTCATCACTGCCGGCGAGCCGATCGAAGCGCTCGAGGAAAAAGAAACAATGGCCGTACCCGCCGATCTTGTCCGCGACGAGAACGCTTATGTTTTGAAAGTGAAAGGAATATCAATGATCGATGAAGGGATTTGGGACGGAGATTATGTGATCGTGGAAAGAAATCATTCTCCGCAAAACGGCGACGTGGTGGTCGCATTGTTGAACAACGCCTATGCCACTTTGAAAAAGTTTTACCGCGAGACGAATCGCATTCGTTTGCAGCCGGCGAATGCTTCAATGAAGCCGATCTATTGCAAGGACGTGGCGATTCGGGGCATAGTGAAGGCGATCATAAGAAAGTTTGCTTAAGATAAAAATATGTGTGTGGGTATATCATTTATTATCGACAATATTAACGCGAGAGAATTGGATAAATTCTTTTTGCCGGAAGAATTCGCCAAACAGCGGAAAGGCGATATGGTTGAAGTTTTTTTCTGGCAGAGCAAGCCGTTTTTGCCGATCGAAGAAGAAGGCCTTGTCAATCTTTATCCGTGGGGAAACAGAGAAAGGGGGATAAGGATGCCGCGTACCGGCTGGGCGAAGATCGAGTCTTTGCGCGACGGCTTGTGGGATTATTTATCGCCGAAGATGGTGCGCGTGCCAAGCGCTTACGGCTATGAAAAGCGGAAATGGTTTAAAACGCCTGACGGCATCAAAGCGGTGCGGGTCAGATTGCACAATGTTACGCGCGTTTACATCGTCACGACGAAAGCGGATCGCGAGTTCTACGATTATACCGGCCATGATCGGATGCCGGTGGGAAATATCGTTTATTCTTATAAAAAATTTAATTAACGGCCGGCCGGCGCGGGTTGAATAATTACAAGCCTGGTTATTGAACTTCGAGCCAGTCTAATAACTTCATATTTGGCTAAAAATTTATAATTTTTGCTGCAAATGATTCAAAGCTCGTCGGCTTAATGCCGATTAAACCTTCTCGCTTTTCGTCATTTTCGCTCTAAATTCTAAATTTTATAGCTCAAAAGAAAGTTATTAGACTGACTCTTGCGCCGGCCGCCAAATAAAATATGTCGAAAAGAAAAATAAAATCCGTGTTTCGAAGAGTGCGCGGCTTTTGGGAGGATCTTACTTATAATGTGTAAAAGAAAAGGCATTACATGGCAGTACAAGGCGAATAAGGCGAAAAAATATTTTGAATTTTGCCTTTTATGCCTTCTTGGCCTTATTATGCCTTTTTATCCCTTTTCCTTTTATGTCAGACGAAGAAATAAAAATTTCCATTCTTAAGTTTCTTTTCCGTCTCATCAAATAATTTTCTTTTATTTTGGGTTTTCAGTCCTCTTTGCCCGCTTCGACTCGCCCGCCAAGAATCGCTTCTGGCGAGGCTGGTATCAAGCGAGGCGAGCCTTCTTATGCCTTATTTTGCCTTCTCAACCCTTTTCCCTTTTATGTTTAAAAAAACGAACGAACAAATCAGCGTGCTTGTCGCCTTCATGAAGAACAAGGTCATGCCTTTGTCGTTCGAGTGGGGCGGCCGCAATTATTCGATCGACAAGGTGAATCTGGCCTATTCCAGCCGCACTGGCCGCAAGCTCTGGCATTATTTCTCCGTCTCCAGCGGCAACAGCTGTTTCAAGCTGGCGCTCGATTCGGAAAGCAACAACTGGGTTTTGCAGGAAGCGGCATACAATCAATAAAACAAGAAAACAAGAAAGAAGATTGCTTCGCTGTTATTGGACAATATTGTTTGTTTGGTATGAGCTCGCAATAATAAATTAGAAAAGTAGAATGAGATAAATGCGATAAATCCCGAAGGGATCCCTTTGGGACGTGATTTGCTTGGTATTAATGCCCAGACAATCTCGTTTATCCCGTTTATCGCGTTCGCACATTTCTTAATAAAATATATGAAATCAAAAATTCAAATGACTTACATCCCGCTGAGCGAGAAGATTATTATCGGGATTAGAATTTAAAAACAGAGGTGGAAGAAAGGAGGGATAAGGAGGCTATAGGAGATCATGAAGGAACATCACTAAAGCAATCAGTTTATTTGCCCGCCTGCCTGCCGGTAGGCAAGCTCATGTCAGACAGTTGATTTATATTTCGAAAAAAAGCGAAGCAATCTTGAAAACATTTCAAGATTGCTTCGACCGTTCGAAAGTTTAATCGTTTAAACGGGAAAACGGTCTCGCAAAAAAAGAGCCGCAAGCGTATCGAGGCTTGGGCTCTTGTTGTTGCTGAATCAGCGAGGCGGGAAGGTTGCGGCAGGAGGCGGCTCAGACTTCAGCATGTAGAATTTCGATTCCACCGGGGCGAAGAGCGAGAAGTCATAGATCTCAACTTTTTCGCCCACCTTCAGCTGTTCGGCATCCTTCGGCGCTGCCAGAACCACGATGAATCCGTCTTTCATTTCGATTGATCTGGCTTTGAAGCTGAAAAGCACAGTGCCTTTCAGCGGCTTGGGCGCGGAAAGCACTTCGTATCGGGTGTCGAGCAACTTGCGCTTCACGAGAGACGACACTTCACCGATTTTAATTGTTTTCGGAAAAAAAATTACTCTCGCGCTTTCGTAGATTATGAAGATAATCGCGGTAATAACGAATGTTGCGAAGATTTTATCTCCGGTGCTGTAGTACCTTTTCATTATTTTTCTCCTTTTTTGGTTGTTAAATAACATTAAAAAACATTATAATTATAGCACACTTTTTGTATTTTGTCAATGGTGCGGGATTTTGTTGTCTTATTTTAGCTTAAATTTTATAATCCGAATAGGAAACAGAAATCCGAATGCTCCGAATAATATTAAGATTAAATAACGTTAGTAGTTTTCATTCGGAGAATTCGGATTGTATTAAATTTGGATTCTAAATTTTTTCGGATTATGATTATCCTACATATTGACATGAATTCCTTCTTCGCCAGCGCGGAACAGCAGGCCAATCCGTTGTTGCGGAGTAAACCGATTGTTGTCTCTGGAAAAGAGGGCACCAGAAGCGTGATCGTCGCCGCGTCGAAAGAAGCGAAAGTTTTCGGAATTAAGACGGCGATGCTGCAGAGCGAAGCGCGTTCGGCCTGCCCGCATTTGATTTTTGTTGAGCCGGACGGCGAAAAGTACGATTTCTTGCACCGCGAATTGGTTGAAATTTTAAAGCGATATACCGAGATGGTCGAAGTGTTCAGCATCGACGAAGCGTTTTTGGATTTGTCCGGTTACGCGAAAAATTTTGAAGACGCGGAGAAAATCGCGAAAAAAATCAAATTGGAAATAAAAAACAATCTTGGCGAATGCATGACTTGTTCAATCGGCATCGCGGAAAATAAATTATTGGCCAAATTGGCGTCGGATTTGAAAAAACCGGACGGTTTGATCATTATTAATGATGAAAATAAAAAACAGATTTTGGAAAAAATAAAACTGACTGATTTTTGCGGGCTGGGGCGGGGATATGAAAAAAGGCTGAACGATTTGGGAGTTGATACCGTGAAAAAATTGCAGGAATTTCCGTTGGATAGTTTAATTGAAGCTTTCGGCCCGGCCGCCGGCAACCGATTGCGCGAAATGAGCTTTGGCAAAGACGATACGCCGGTTGTTTCATATTTGTTCGAAGCGGAAGCGAAATCCGTGGGCCGCTCGTACACTTTGCCGCAAAACACTTACGATAAAAATGAAATATTCACCGTGCTGGCGCATCTGTGCGAAAAAACAGGCCGGGAATTGCGGCGAAACAGCTTGGCCGGGCGCACGCTGGTTTATTATTTAAGGTATAATGATTTTACCGGCAGCGCGTTGCGAAAAACATTATCCAATTTCACGAACGACAGCTTGAAATTATTCCAAATCGGATTTTCATTGCTGAATCAGTTCAAATTGCTGAAACCGGTGCGCTTGGTCGGCGTTCATGTTTCCAATTTGGCAAGCGATTGCAAACAATTGCCGCTTTGGGAAAAAGACCGCAAACAATTGGCGCTTTTGCCGTTTCTCGACAAAATCAACGACACTTACGGCGAGCTGACGATCAAGCCGGCGTTTCTTTTGAAATCAAAAAGGCTGCGCAAACATGTTGGCGGTTTTAAATCGCGGGAATCCGCGCCTGGCTTTGCCTTAAAGCAATAAGAATGCTATGATAAATAACACAAGAAATAAAAATTTATTAAATTAACATTGAAAAATATGCCAGTTTATCAAAAATTGTCGGAAGAACAAATCAAAAAGCAGTATCAAATGATCAAGGATTATCATGATAAGTACTTACGCGAGGAAGGCGTGAGTTTGCCAAAATTAAAAAATGAAAACGGCGTTTATACGAAAGACGCGTTGGTTTTGGTTTATCTTTCATTAGGTTATCCCAAAACCAAAGAAGTTACGAAAACAGAACTTACGCAATTTATCCGCAATTATTATCCTGATGTTAATGATGTCCAGCAAGCGAGACATTTAGGCGCGCAAAAGGGTTGGTGGATTGTGGCTGGTGGCAGAGATAATATCGTCTTGGAAGTGCCGAGAGGCGCATATCGACTTTATACACTTGAGCGGTCTTACCCCGCTTTTCATGGTCACCGCATTACTGATACTGGTGATTGGGGCGATATTAAGCAGCAATACGGCCATCGGTGCGTAACATGCGGATCCAAAGAAGGTCAACCAAATTTCCATTGGCCGGAGACAAAAACGAAACTGCAAAAGTCGCACATGGATCCAAACAAGCCATTAATTTATGGCAATATTATTCCTCAATGCCAGAAGTGCAATCGCGCGGATCGGAATCGGTGGGTTTATGATGAAAGAGGGCGGGTGATCAAGTTAGCAAAACCGTCGTTTATAAAAAATTCAGATCGAGAAGTGAGATGGAAAGTGTATCGTTTATTGCATCGGGAATTTAGAGGCAAAAATCCCTATGAAAAAAAATAATTATCAGCGCAATCAAATTATACTGGGAGACGCCTTGAATGTGATGAAGGGTTTCCCTGGCAATTCCGTTGACGTTGTTTTAACTGATCCGCCATATTTTTTAGATAAGTTGGATAATAATTGGGAATATGACAAGGTGAATAACGAGAAAAATCAACAATTGGTCAAGTCGTTGCCCTCGGGAATGAAATTCGACAGGAAACAAGGCGAAAATTTTTATAATTGGTATTACCAGATTTCAAAGGAACTGTTAAGAGTTTTGAAACCAGGCGGCTATTTTTTTTCTTTTTCCAGTCCGCGGTTGTATCATCGCATGGCTTGCGCAGTTGATGATGCGGGATTTTTGATTAGAGACTGTTTTCTATGGATATATACTCAAAATCAAGCCAAAGCGATGAGTCTAAATCATTTTATTGATAAATTAGATATGGATGAACAACAAAAAGAGAATATAAAACATGATTTTAATGGATGGAAAACGCCGCAAATAAAATCTTGCTACGAACCGATAATAATGGCGCAAAAGGCGACGGACGGAACTTTTTTATCAAATATGTTGAAGTATAAAATCGGCTTATTGAACACTCAGGTAAGAGTTGGCGCTAATATGTTTCCTGCAAATATTTTGTCTTTAGGAGATATGAATGGAATGATTGATAAATATTTTTTAATCGCCAAACCTTCTAAAAAAGAAAAAGGCGAATATAATAATCATAAAACCGTGAAGCCTATCGCTTTATGCGAACATATATTGAAGTTATGCGCTTATTACAAACATGCCCTGGTATTAGATCCTTTTGTTGGAAGCGGAACGACAGCAGTGGCGGCGCAAAATTTAGGGCTGAATTATATCGGCATCGACACTAGTAAAGAATACACGGAAATTGCCCAGCGGCGCTTAAAAGAAGCTCAAATGAACAAAAAGTTATTATAATTTTATTTCGCGCATAATATTTTAGGATTAAGTTTTTTAAGAAATAGCTAAAGTCAGTTATACGTAAAATAGTGGTTTAGACGGGCTCAGTTATTCACTGGGCTTCTTTTTTTTGCAATGAAAACATGGTATAATTTTCACATATGAAATTAGCGGAAATCAAGAGATTGATCGCAAATACTTTGCGCGATGATTTTATCGTATACGCGCCGGTGAAAACTGACGGCCAAATTTTCGTTGAAAAAATAAAAAACGGTTCGGAAATAGATTGGTCAAGCGATATCCCGGCTTATCCGTTCAAATCGATTTTCCTGCCGCCGCGAGAAACAATGTTCCACATTAAAGACGGAATATTCAAGGAAAAATTTGAAAAAGAAAAAGCCGTTGTTTGGGGAATCAACATTCTCGATCTGCGGGCGTTCACTTTGTTCGAGCATGTTTTCGCCAAGGATATTTATTTTCAAAAAAGAAGGCAAAACATGATCATCGTCGGTTACGCGAACGGCATTGAAAACGATTTGCGCAAATATAAAGTTTTTCAGCCGGAATACGAGGAAAACGTTTTGGAGCATTTGCTGTTTGACGTTTTTATCGAGAGACAGAAGGACGGGAATCTGCTTTTGTTTTCCGGCACGCAAAAAGGCCAGAAGTTTTTGGAAAAAAATAACGTTAAAGATTACGAAAATATCGAATTCGCCGGATTGGTTCCGGAGCAAGGCGTTAATCCGCGGATTATTGCCGGACGCCAAGCCGTTGAAAACAATGAAAAGCATCAGCTCTGGAATGAATTATCGGAAATTTGCCTGGCATGCGGCAAATGCTCGATCGTTTGTCCGACGTGCTTTTGCTTCAATCAAGTCGACGAGCCGCAATTGAACGGCGTTAGAAAAGAACGGCATTGGGCGAACTGTTTTTATCCGGAATTTTCCAAAATCGCCGGCGGCTTCAAAAAATTGGACACGGTGGCCAAGCGATTGTATTTCTGGTATTTCCATAAGTTTGTTCGGATTCCGGAAGAATTTTCATACTACGGCTGCGTCGGATGCGGTAGGTGCGTGAAAGCGTGTCCGGTGGGGATAGATATCTTTAGAAATTTAAAGACATTAAGTAAAAGCTAAAGCTTTATGTTCCCCGGCTAAAGCCGGGTAGAGGGAAATTTATTATCCTGAAAATTTTATTAAGTAAAGTTATATCATGAAAAATTCATATTTGCTTGAACCGGCAAAAGTGATCAAGGCGATAAAGGAAAGCCCGACCGCCGTTACTTTATTTTTTAAAATGGAAAATCAGAAAAACTTTGGATTTCTCGCCGGCCAATTCATGCAGATCAGCTTACCCGGCTTCGGCGAATGCCCGATCAGCATTTCTTCAAATCCGAAAGACGCTGGAAGACATTTTTCCTTGACCATTCGCGGCGCCGGTGATCTGACGCGCCGATTGAATAAATTGCAAAGAGGGGATACGACGTTTGTCCGCGGACCTTTCGGCAACGGATTTCCGGAAGTTACGGGCAATCTGGTTTTGATCAGCGGCGGGTGCGGATTGGCGCCGCTCCGTTCCGTTTATTTGGAAAATAAAAACAAAAAAAACGTGAAAATCCAGATTTTCCACGGCTGCCGCGACGCGAGCCAAATCGTTTTTCACGATGAATTCGATTCTATTTGTGAAAATTGCGACTTTAACGTCATATTGGAAAAAGATAAATTGCCGGGTTATTCGGATCAAACCGGCTTCGTGACGAATCTGATTAAAAATAAAAAATTATTGCCTGATGCCAAAATTTTCATGTGCGGACCGGAAGCGATGTATAAAAACGTCGTTAAAGAACTGATCGCCAAAGGCGTTAAGCCCGAAGATATTTACGTTTCGTTGGAAAATCGGATGCATTGCGGCGTGGGCGTGTGCCAGCATTGCGCGTGTAAAACGAAATATGTTTGCAAAGACGGTCCTGTGTTTAACTACGCGAAACTATGCGAAACCTAACCTGCCTACTCGCCGTCGCGTAGCCGCTATGGCGGAGCACGGCCGGCAGGCAGGCGCCAAATAATGCGGAACCATTATGATTATTTATCAAGAAAAGATCCATACTTATTTATTTCTAAAAATTTTCCTCGGCGCGTCGCTGATAATTTTCATTTTGATCGCCGGGTCGCGATTCACTGCCAAGCCGGTTCATCTGAATCATGTCGCGGAAATCGCGCTTTGGATTTTGCTGATCATGAACGCGATCGCGCTATTTTCGTTCAATAAATTGGAAATAACCGTTACCGAAGAAAAAATCAATTTCGGATTCGGAAAATTCAAAAAGAGCTTCTATCTTGTCAATGTTCAAAGCGTTGAAATCGGAAAATACAAATTCGGAAATTACTGGGGTTATGGCATCAGAATGGGATCGGACGGCGCCGTGGGCTACGTGCCGCGCGCCGGAAGCGGATTGAAAATAAAATTCAAAAATGATCCGCGTTCGTATTTCATTTCCACGGCCAAGCCGGAAGAATTGAAAAATATAATCACGAATAAAAGCGAATTGGCGCGAATAAGACACGAATCAATTTAGATATTTTGTCTGGAAAAATTAGTGCAATTCGTTTTAATTCGTGCGATTAGCGATTTAGAATATGAAAGAAGAAAAACTGAAAATCGGAATTTTTTCACTGACCAGCTGCGAAGGATGCTGCTTCGCGATTTTGGATTTGCGCGAAAAATTTTTGGAATTGAGCGATAAGATCGAAATCGCCGCGTTCCGCCTTTTCGAAGACGGCACGCACGATTTGGCGGAAGGATACGACATCGCGCTGGTCGAAGGCAGTCCACTGACCAATCAAAACATTAAAAATTTAAAATTAATCCGCAAGAATTCGAAAGTGCTGATTGCCCTGGGCAGCTGCGCGTGCCTGGGCGGCGTTTACCACATGAAAAACTATCAAGACAAGGAAAAAATATTCAATCAGATTTACCGCGAGGAAAAAGGAATTGAAAATTTCAATGTTCTACCGATAAATAAAATCGTTTCCGTTGATTTTTATCTGCCCGGCTGCCCGATCACGGCCAAAGAATTTTTGCATTTTTTTTATCAAATTATCATCGGCAAAAATCCGACTATCGCGCAAAATCCGGTTTGCGACGAATGCCAGATTGCCAAGAACGAATGTTTGCTGCAAAAGAATGAAATTTGCCTCGGCCCGATTACGCAAGGCGGATGCAAGGCGGTTTGCCTGCAATCAAAGCAGGGATGCTGGGGATGCCGGGGACTGGTTGAAGACGCGGAAGTCAGTAATTTGATTAAAAAACTTCGAGAAAAATATTCGGACAAGGAAATTATAAAAGTGTTTGAGGTATTCGGGGTAAAAGAACTGCTTGAATAAATAGAAGGCCAAGAAGGCTAAAGAAGATATGCAAGTTTAATTAATATTATGATTGATATAAAACACAAAGGCGAACATGAAAAAATGATTGTTTACCAAAGCATTTGTGAATTAAGTAAAATTGTTCAAGATATTTTGATGTGTATCCCAAAAACAGAATATAAAATGCGCAGCCAGATTATCAACGCCAATGATTCAATCGCGTCAAATTTTGTTGAAGGTTATTATTCAGGTTACATTAACGAATATTTACGATTTTTAACTTATAGCAGGCGGTCGGGAGCTGAACTTTACGAAAGAATAAAAAGGGTTCGTCAAATGAAATACATTGGTGAAAATATCTATAACTTATTCGAAGATCGAATTTTGAAAACAATGTATTTAATCGATAGAACGCGACAAGGTCTGGAGAACAGTATCATGAGAAAACAATCTTAATTATCTTCTTTAGCCCTCTTTCCCTTCTTGTATTATGAAAACAATAAAAATAGACCATATAGGCAAAACCGAAGGCCACATGAGCTTTGCCGGCGCGCTGGTGAACGGCGATTTCGCCGAAGCCAGGATTGAAACGGAGGAAGGCAGCCGCCTGATTGAAGGCATTCTTTTGAATCGTAAATATTACGAGGCGCCGATAATAACGGCGCGCATTTGCGGCGTGTGTCCGATCGTCCATAATTTAACGGCGATCAAAGCGCTGGAGCAGGCGCTGAATATTGAAGTAACGCAGGAAATTTTAACGCTGCGAAAAATTTTGATAAACGCGCAATGGATTCACAGCCACGCCTTGCACGCTTTCTTTTTGTCTTTTCCGGATTTAATCGGCATCAGCAATGATTTTGATTTGGTCGCGAAATATCCGAACGAATCGAAATTGGCGCTGGACGTGCGCGATTACGGCGTGCGCTTGGCAAAAGTCATCGGCGGACGAACGATTCATCCGATTAATAGCGTAATTGGCGGCTTCAATATTGAGCCGGATTTCGACGAATTGAATAAATTAATTTCCGCAAGCGGAGAAGTTTTGTCCAAAGCGGAGAAAATGTTCAATTTCATCATCAAACAAAAATTGCCGAAGTTAGAGCGGCCGACGAATTACGTCACATTGAACGGCAAAAGCGAATATGCGATTTACGACGGCAAAATTTATTTTTCCGACGGCGGCCAGATCGTTTCGCCGGAAAAATTCTTGTACGACGTGGAAGAAATAATCCTGCCTTACGAAAAAGTGAAGCGCGTTTCGCATTTGGAACGGGCGTTCCTGGTCGGCGCTTTGGCGCGCGTGAACAATAATTTTGACAAATTGAATCAGCGGGCGCAGGCTTCCTGGAAAAAGCTGAAAGTCAATTTGCCTTGTTATAATTCTTTCTATAATATTTTCGCCCAAGCGGTTGAAATAATCCACAGCATTGAGGAAATCAATAAGCTTTTTGCGAAATATGAAAACTTAAGAAAGAAAAAAGATTTCCGCAAAAAGCTTAAAGTTTCGTACAAGCCGAATCCGGGTCGCGGCTTCGCCGTGATGGAAGCGCCGCGGGGCATTTTATACCACGAATACGAGCTTGACCGCGAAGGAAATATTTTACATTGCAATATCATTACGCCGACGGCGATGTTTCTGGCGAATTTGGAAAAAGATTTGCAGGCGTTGCTGTTGAAAGAAAAAAACACGACTGATAAAAAACGCGATCTGTTGATTAAAACACTAATTAGGGCATATGACCCGTGTATCAGCTGTGCCACGCATTAATTTATGAATACTATCAAATACACTACTAATGATTTAATTGATCACGATGCCATTGCCGCCGTTATTAAAAACGATCAAGGCGAAATTTTGATGCAGAAGCACGTGAAATATGGATTTTGGACGATCCCTGTGGGTAAAGTCAAACAAGGACAATCGGTTGAAGATGGTTTAAAGCAAGAAGTCAATGAAGAATGCAATATCGTTGTCGAAGATTGCGAAGAAATCGCTCATGACGACCGCGTTTACGAGCGCGACGGGAAAATGGTTAATGTTTTGCTGCATTTATTCCTGATAAAAAAATATTCCGGCGGATTGAAAAACAACGAGCCGCAAAAGCACCGCAAACAGGAATTTCTGGAAATCGAAGCGGTTAAACGTTTGCCGTATTTGTCCGATTCGACGATTTTATATTTAAAATCAATCGGAATTGAAAGAATGGCGAAATTATAAAACAATCATATGCACGATTTGCACTTAGCCAACAAAATCCAAAAATTAATTATAGAGGAAGCGCAAAAAAACAAATTGCGTTTGGTTAAACGCGCGATTATTGAGTTGGGGGTGATTAGCGAGCATGGTTCGGATATCACGAAAGAAAATTTGGAATTCAATTTGAATTTATTGCTAAAAGGAACGTTGGCGGAAAACGCTGAATTGAAAATTAACAAAATAAAAGGGAATGCTTGGAAGTTGATTTCAATTTCCGGTGAATAAGAGGCTGTCTGAAAAGTTTCTTTTGAGCTATAAAATTTATAATTTGCAGCAAAAATTATAAAATTTTTAGCCAAATACGAATTTTACAGACAGGCTCTAAAACAATATGAAATTTAAATCCATCGAAGACGTCGTATTGGAGTACAAGCGCGTGCTTTTGCGCGTTGATTTCAACGTTCCGATCAAAAGCGGAAAGGTCGCCGACGATTACAAGATAATCCGGACGCTACCAACGATAAAATATCTGCTGAAAAACAGATGCCAGATAATTTTAGTTTCGCATCTGGGTCGTCCGGGCGGCAAAACGGTCAGCGCGCTGTCGCTTGCCCCGGTTTGCGCCGAACTGCGCCGGCATTTGCCGGGCGCGAGCATCCGTTTTATAAAAGATAAAATAAATGTTAAGCTGGTGGCGAAAGTCAGACAGGATTTTACGAATGATGATATTGTATTTCTGGAAAACATCCGCTTTGACAAGCGCGAAGGAAAAAATAGCCCGGTGTTTGCCGCTATTCTTGCCAAGTTGGCCCGCGTTTACGTGAATGAAGCGTTTGCCGTCAGCCACCGCGCCTGCGCGTCGATGGTGGCGATCAGCCGGTTTATCCCGTGCTTTGCCGGATTGAACGTGTCCGCCGAAGTCGAATACCTTTCAAAAGTTCTGGCGCCGAAATCGCCGTCCATCGCGATTATCGGCGGCGCGAAAATCAAAACGAAAATGAAAGTCGTGGATCGCTTCCTGAAAATTTACGACCAAGTGCTGTTCGGCGGCGGCTGCGCCAATACGATTCTTTTTGCCAAAGGATTTGGAGTCGGCGGCTCACTGGTGAAAGAAAAAGAAGCGGAAAAAATAAAGCCGCTTTTGAAATCAAAAAAAATAATCCTGCCGATCGATTTGGTCGTTTGCGACAAGAACATGCGCCGGAAGCCGCGAGTCGTTGAAGTCGGAAAAAACAAGAAGCTGTGCGTTAGGAGCGAAATGATTTTCGATATCGGGCCGGCAACGATGAAACTATATTCAAATATGATCAGGCAGGCGAAAACGATCATCTGGGGCGGGCCGATGGGGCTTCTCGAAGACAAGAGGTTCAGACACGGCAGCATCGTCGTCGCCAAAGCGATCGGCGCCGTCGCGTCGGGTCGCGCGCTTGGCATTGCCGGCGGAGGAGAGACTTTGTATGCGATTCATATGGCGAAGGCGGAAAAATATTTTGATTTCGTCTCGACCGGCGGCGGCGCGATGCTGGAATTTCTGGAAGGGAAGGAATTGCCCGGGTTGCAGGCGATTAAGCAATAGCCGGATTGTTCATTGGAAAATAATTTTACTTTAATATAATAATTAATGATTGAATCAAATTTATGGAAAATCAAAATTTTATCCAAACGCCGAATCCGGTAATGCCCGAGCGCGTTGAAAAGAAACCGCATCCGCATTGCGCAATGCCGCATACAGTGGTTTTCACGGTTTTTATCGCGATTGTCGTAGTGTGTTTGTCCGTTTTTTTGGCGGCGGAAACCAGAACCGCACTGAAGGAATACAATTACGTGGGCAAAGCGTCGTCGATTCCGTATACGATTTCGATCAGCGGCGAAGGCAAAGTGACCGCGGCGCCGAACATCGCGACCGTGGCGGTCGGATTCAGCAACGACAAAGCGACCGTGGCCGAAGCGCAGAAAGAAAATACGACCAAGATGAACGATATTATCGCCAGCATCAAAACGCTTGGCGTCGAAGAAAAGGATATAAAAACGAGCAATTACAACATTTATCCGAAATACGAATGGTTGAACAATAAAAATATCCTGACTGGATACACGGTCAGCCAATCGGTCGACGTAAAAATCAGGGATACGAAAAAAATCAGCGACATTTTGAAAATAGCCGGAGAAAAGGGCGCGAATCAGATCGGCAGCTTGAATTTTGAAATCGACGACAAAGTCGCGTTGCAAGCGGAAGCGCGCCAAAAGGCGATTGACGACGCGAAAACGAAAGCGCAGGCCTTGGCCAAGCAGCTCGGTGTGAAATTCAGCAAAATTGTCTCTTTCTCTGAATCAAATTATCAGCCGGTAATGTATAAAAGCGCATACGCCGCCGATTTTGGCATGGGCGGAGGTGGCGAATCCGCGCCGGCGCCGAGCATTCAATCCGGCGAAAACGAAATCAAAGCGAATGTGACGATCACTTACGAAATTTTATAGAAAAGTTAAACAGGGCAAAACAAGGCGGAAAAGGGCAAGATGATAAAGAAATATTAAATTATTTTATTCATGATTATTGCTTATGAAAATTAAATCGATTAAAGCCCGCGAAATTTTGTCGTCCGGCGCCACGCCGTCCATCGAAGTTAAAGTCGTTTTAAGCAACCGGACGGTCGGCGTCGCGTCGGTGCCGTTCGGCGCGTCTTCCGGCATCCATGAAGCCAGGGTTATTTTTGACAATGACAAGAAGCGCTTTGAAGGCCTGGGCATGCTGAAAGCCGTTGCCAACGTCAATAAAAAAATCGCGCCGCTTCTGATTAACAAAAATCCATACGGACAGAAGAATATCGACGCGCTAATGATTAAGCTCGACGGCACTTCAAATAAGGGCAAGCTCGGCGGCAACGCCATTCTTGGCGTTTCGCTGGCCATCGCCCGCGCCTCGGCCAATGCGAAGAAAATACCGCTTTACGAGTACATTCGAAAAGTTTACCGCTTACCATATAAAAAATTCAATCTGCCGCGGCCGATGATGGTGTGCGTGGAAGGCGGCAAGCACGCGTTCGATTCGACTGATTTGCAGGAATATCTGATCGCGCCCGTAAGCGGAAAGAATGTTAAAGAATGCGTGCGCTGCGGGGCGGAAGTTTATCTCGCCTTGAAAAGAATTTTGCAGGAAGAAAAAATCAGTTCGAACGTGGGCAATGAAGGCGCGTTCGCTCCGGCCGGAATGAAAAATAACGAAGAGCCGTGGAAATTGATTCTGCGCGCGATCAAGAAAGCCGGATATGTCGTTGGCAAAGATGTCATGCTGGCCGTTGATCCGGCCGCTTCCGAATTGTTCAAAGGCGGAAGTTATCATTTGCCGAAAAACGGCACGATTTTGACTTCGCGTGAAATGATCGATTTTTACAAAAAGTGGGTGCGGAAATATCCGTTGCTGTCGCTCGAAGATCCGCTGGCCGAGGATGATTGGGAATGGTGGCCGGTTTTAATGAAAGAGCTTGGCGACAAAGTCCGGATAATCGGCGACGATTTGACCGTGACCAATCCGGAACGTCTGAAAATGGCGATCAAACTGAAAGCGATCAACGCCATTCTGATCAAATTGAATCAGATCGGCACGCTGACGGAAACGGTTAAAACGATTGAAATGGCGCACAAAGCCGGATTCTGGACGATCGTTTCGCACCGCGGCGGCGGAGAAACGAACGACGCCTTCATGATCGATCTCGCGGCCGCGACCAATTCGGAATTCGTGAAAGTCGGAATTTCAAGAGGTGAACGCGTTGAGAAGTATAATCGCCTAATGGAAATTGAAGACGAGATTTGCGGATAATCGCTTCATTGCCCCGTATGTACGGAACAATAATTATTGCTCCGTACATACGGGAAAAGAAATGATATTCATATGAAACCTTTATTATTATTGATTTTGGACGGCTGGGGAATCGCTCCCGCCTCTTTGGGCAATGCGATTAAACTCGCTAAAAAACCGAATTTCGACAGGCTATGGGAAAAATACCCGCATACTTTGTTGCACGCCCACGGCCAGTTCGTCGGCTTACCTAAAGATCAAGTGGGCAATTCCGAAGCCGGCCACATGAATATCGGCGCCGGCCGGGAGATAAAGCAGGACGCGGTTTTGATTTCCGAAGCAATCGCCGACGGACGTTTTCAGAAAAATCTCGCGTTCAAGCAAGCGATCGATCATGTGAAAAAAAACAATTCCGCTTTGCATCTGCTCGGCTTGGTTTCGGACGGCGAAAGCCCGCACTCGTCGCTCGACCATTTGTACGCGCTGGTCGATTTGGCGTACGGCGCCGGATTGACGAAAATCTATCTGCATTTGATCACCGACGGCCGCGATGCGCCGCAGTTCTCCGCCCTGAAAATCATCGATTGCGTTTTGAAAAAAATATACGGCAAGGCGACGATCGCCAGCATTCTCGGGCGCTTTTTCGCCATGGACCGCGGCAAGAATTGGGATCGCGCGAAAAAAGCGTATGATTGCCTGACGATTGAAGGCGGCTTGGTTTATCCCGACTACCGCGACGCCATTTTGCACGCTTACAATCAAAAAATTACGGACGAATACATCGAGCCGTCCATTGTTTGCAAAGATAAAAAGCAGGTCAAGGATAGCAGGGTGAAGGACGATGACGCGATCATTTTTTTCAATCTGCGTTCCGACCGCGCCCGCCAGCTGACTAAATGTTTTGTCCAAGACGAATTCAACAAGCTGAATCCGGGCGCGTTTAAACGGATCAAGGTGGCGAAAAATTTGTTTTTTTGCGCATTCACCGATTTCGGCCCTGATCTGGACGACATCGCCACCGCTTTTCCCAGTTCGGACGTTAAACACACTCTGCCGATTTTGTTGAAGGAAAAAAAACAGCTTTACGTCGCGGAAACGGAAAAATACGCGCACGTCACGTATTTCATGAACGGCGGATTCGCCGATCCGGTGAACGGGGAAGATCGGTTGCGCATCCCTTCTCTTAAAGTGAAAAGCTACGCGATGAAGCCGGAAATGAGCGTTTACGAAATCACCGGCGCGTTGGGGAAATTCATTAAAAAAGACGGATATGATTTTTACGTCGCGAATTTCGCCAATCCGGACATGGTGGGGCACACCGGCGACATCAAGGCGGTGATCAAAGCGATCGAGCATGTTGACGTCTGCCTGGGCCGTTTGGTAAATTTAATTTTAAGGAAGAAGGGTGATATAATAGTCACTGCCGACCACGGCAATGCGGAAAAAATGCTGGATTTGACTACGAATGAAATATGGACCGAGCACACGACCAATCCGGTGCCTTTTATGCTTGTCAGCGACGCGATGAAAGGCGCAAAATTGCGAAAAGGCAAATTGGGAAACATCGCGCCTACGATTTATGAAATATTCGGCGAAAAGAAATTGCCGAAAGTGATCGATGAATCATTGATTATATAATTGAATATGAAAATACTCAGCATCTGCGGCAGTCCGCGAAAAGGTAATTTCGAGCGGAATTGGAACAAATAGCTCAGACTATTTATTTAAAAATAAATTTTTTAATTTTCACTATCATACGCTAGAGCATGGTAGCGTTCGTTAAATATTTCATATGCAGAATATTCCAAAACCCATCGTTTTAATCATTCTCGACGGCTGGGGCGTGGCGCCGCCTTCCGAAGGCAATGGCGTAACGCTTGCGAAGACGCCGAATTTCATTAAATATGTTGCCGGATATCCGGCGATTACCCTGCTCGCGTCAGGCGAAGCGGTGGGCTTGTCGTGGGGCGAAGTGGGCAATTCCGAAGTCGGACATTTGAACCTCGGCGCGGGCAGAATTTTTTATCAGAATCTGCCGCGCATCGACCGCGCGATCGAAAACGGATCATTTTTTGAAAATAAATCGTTATTGGACGCGATCGAACACGTTAAAAAGCACAAATCAAAACTGCATTTGATGGGAATCATGAGCGAAGGCAAGGTTCACGGAATGAATTCGCACTGCTACGCTTTGCTTGAAATGGCGAAGAAGCACAAAGTCAAAGACGTTTTTATCCACGCTTTTTTGGACGGACGCGATTCCACTTTCAACAGCGGCAAAGGATTTATCGAGGATTTGGAAAAGAACATTGATAAAATCGGCGTCGGTGAAATCGCCACGATCCATGGCCGCATGTATGCCATGGACCGCGACAACCGCTGGGAGAGGGTCGTTAAATCTTATCAAGCCGTTGCCCAAGGAAAAAGCGAAGAATTTTTCAAGGAGCCGCGAAAAGCGATCGAACATTCCTACGGCAGGAAAGTTTTCGACGAGGAATTCGTCCCGATCGTCATCGGCAGGGACAATTCCCCGACCGCCGTTGTTTCCGACAACGACGCCGTTATTTTCTTCAACTACCGCGCCGACCGCGCCAGGCAATTGACGCAGGCGTTCGTTCTCGACCAATTCGATAAGTTCGACCGCGGACCGAAGATAAGCAATCTGCATTTCGCCACAATGACCGAGTACGAGAAGGGGCTGCCGGTTCGCGTGGCATTTGAAAAAGAGGAGATCAAAACGACTCTGCCGAAAATCCTGAGCGAAAAAGGCCTGCGCCAGCTGCATATCGCGGAAACGGAAAAGTACGCGCACGTCACTTTCTTTTTCGGCGGCGGCGTGGAAGAGCCGTACGAAGGCGAGGAGCGCATCGTCATTCCTTCGCCGAAAGTCGCGTCCTACGCCGAAAAGCCGGAAATGTCCGCGAAAAAAGTCACGGAAGAATTGATCGGCGAAATTTTAAAGGAAAAACACGATTTTATCGTCGTCAATTTCGCCAATCCGGACATGGTCGGGCATACCGGCGACATTAAAGCCACGGTCGACGCGATCGAGTATGTTGATAAATGCTTGGGCGAAGCGGTCGGCGTCATCCTTTCAAAAGGCGGCGATGCGATTATCGTCGCGGATCACGGCAACGCGGAAGAGCTGATCAATCTGCAGACCGGCGAGATCGACAAGGAACACAGCACTTACCCGGTGCCGTGCGTTTTCATCGGCCGCGAGTTCGAAGGCAAGACCGCGGAAGACGTGCAGATGGTGGGAAACGATCTCAGCATGGTCCAGCCGGTCGGCCTATTGTCCGACATCGCGCCGTCGATCCTGAAAATGATGAAAATAGACGCGCCGGAGGAGATGACGGGGAAAGCGTTAATATAAATTCTAAGTTCTAAATACTAAATTCTAAATAAATTCAAAATACAAAATTCTAAATTCGTTTAGTGTTTAGAATTTAGGGTTTAGAGTTTATTCTGATCATATGCCTGAACTTCCCGAAGTCGAGACAATCAAGCGCGGCCTGTCGCGCAAAGTTGTAAATAAAAAAATCGTCGATATCTGGATTGAGCCGAGCTTTCGCAAGAAAATTTCGCCGCCTCCGGCGAAGTTTCTTCAATTTTTAAAAGGCAATGCGTTTAAATCGGTTGAAAGAAGAGGAAAACTGCTAATTTTCAAAGTAAAAGACGGCTTGTTCATGCTTTGCCATCTAAAAATGACTGGGCAGCTGGTTTACTTGGCGAAAAGCGGACAAACCGTTGCCAGTGTTCCGGACGAAAACGCCGCTGGCCGGAATAATCGCTTTAATCGCGTGAAATTCAACTTTTCGGACGGCGCGAAATTGTATTTTAATGATTTGCGCAAGTTCGGCTATTTCAAAATCGTTGACAAAGAAAAGTTAAACAAAGAAACCGACAAATACGGCATCGAGCCGTTTGACCCGAAATTCACGTTTGAATATTTTAACAATATTTTAAAAAAGAAGACTAATCAGAAGATTAAGATCGTTCTGACGGATCAGAGTTTAATCGCCGGAATAGGCAATATCTATGCCGACGAGTCGTGTTTTGCCGCGAAAATCAAGCCGATGCGGATTGTCAAGTCGTTAAGCTTGAAAGAGCGCAAGGATTTATTCGCTGAAATAAAAAAAGTGCTGGAAAAAGCGATCAAGTTCGAAGGCACGTCGGTCAACACGTATGTCAATTCGAAAGGAGCGGTCGGCCAGTTCCGCAAATTCCTGAAAGTTTATCATCGCGTACATGAAAAATGTTTACGCTGCAAAAAAGGGATTATTGCAAAAGTTAAGATCGGCGGCAGGGGAACGAGCTATTGTCCTAATTGCCAAAAATAATAATACGAATATTCTTAAATCCGAATGCTACGAATAACGAATAAAATCAATTTATGAATATAATTGAACAAGTGAAAGAAAAAGCGAAAATTTTTTTTGATAACAGCGGCGGCGGGCATCATGATTGGGATCATACGTTGCGCGTATGTTCGTTATGCGAAAAAATCGGACGCCAGGAAAACGCCGATCTGGAAATTTTGAAAATGGCCGCGTTTTTGCATGATATAGCGCGGGAGAAAGAGTTTGAAAGCAAGGGGGAATCGGATCACGCCGCAATTGGCGCGGAAATGGCGGAACAAATTTTGAAAGACCTGGGAGTTGAGCAAACTAAAATCAATTCAATAGTGCATTGCATCGCCGCGCATCGTTTTCGAAACAACATCGCGCCGGAATCGCTGGAGGCGAAAATTTTATTCGATTCCGATAAACTTGATTCAATCGGAGCGATCGGCATCGGCCGCGCGTTTTTATTCGCCGGCGCCATCGGCGCGCGATTGCATAACAGCGATTTGAACGTTGAAAAAACCGATTCGTATTCCAAGGAGGACACCGCTTATCGCGAATATACCGTCAAACTCTGCAAATTAAAGAATAAAATGCTGACGAATGAAGGCAGACGCGTCGCCGAGAACCGGCACAATTACATGAAAGAATTTTTTGAAAAGCTGGACAGCGAGATTGCCGGAATCGATTGAAAAGCGGTCCCACGCCCTGCCTGCCCTGAACCTGAGAACAACGAATGGTTTACCATACGACCGCTGAAATTATAAAAACTAACGGTTTCACGGACTATACCGTGAAACCGCTGAAAATATTTATTGTTTGTCAAAATATAATAACATGCGCCAGCACAATGCCCAATCCGATCAAACATCCGTAAAAAAGTTCCAGCGGCGTATGCCCGATCCGTTCGTTCAAATAATTGAATTCGTCCGACGAAACTGCCGGCAATTTGTGGACAAGCTCGTTGATCGCGTGCGATTGCTTTCCGACAACGCGCCGCAGACCGGCCGCGTCTCTGATGATTATTATTCCGAATACCACGGCGATCGCGAAAATGGTAGAATCCCAGCCGTCGGCCAAACCGGCCATGAGCGCCAGCGAAAACACGAGCGCCGCGTGCGACGATGGCATGCCGCCGTAGCTGAAAAGTTCCTTCCATGAAAATTGATGTTTGACGGCGCTGATGATCAGCTTGGCGATTTGCGCAAGAACGGCGGCGACAATCGGGATAATGATGACTTGGTAATTCATAATTTTGGAGGTTAATTTATAAGCATATTGTATCCTATAATGTCATTTAAATCAAAAACTCCCACCGGCTACGTTGGGCGATGGGAGTTTGGATGGTTATTGCTTTTTCAGCCGTTCTTTTTCCTTCAAGGATTCAATCATTTCGTTCGCGAGAAAGTGAAGAAGCATGGTTTTCAGCGTTTCGCGCGCTTCGTGGCGTTCGGTCGCCAATGCGGGAGTGTAGAAAATTTCCATTTCTTCATTGTAGCGGAGAATAGTTTGCGCTTTCCGGATTATTTCATCGGGAAAGTTATGAAAGAGGGGAGCCATTACGAAAACACCGATTTCTTTTGACACCGTAATGTCGTCATCAGTATAGTCGATGGAAATATTCAGATCTGGAATGTAAATCAATTTCCTATTGTTCGGTATTTTGAATGTTCCGATTTCCTTTTCCTGAAAAAACGCGCGCATGGTTTTCCTCCTTTTCCAGTATGACAACTGGTGTTAATGAACAATTTGTATAAACACATCTTATTTGATATAAATAGATTTGTCAAGCGCGCCATTCTTCATAATTATCGAAAGATTAACAAGTCGAATCAAAACTGAATTTTATGAAAAAAACGCTGATTAAGGCATTCGTTTTATTAATGATTTTGTTCGCCATAATCTATGCAGCCATCCAAATTGAAACAAGGGAAGCGAACGACAATCCGCTCGGCGCCAAGGATTTTAGCATTGAAAAAGGCCAGGGCGTCGGCGACATCGCGAAAAATCTCCAGTGCCAAGGCTTTTTGAAAAAACCGAATTTGTTCAAAATATATGTTTGGCTGAATGGCTACCGCGCCAAATTTTTCGACGGGGTTTACGATTTGCGCACGGACATGAGCGTTAAACAGTTGGTAGACGCTTTAATCGGACAGCGCGATTTGAACAGGGAAGCGGAGATTAAAATATTGGAAGGTTGGACTGACCAGGATATCGACGCTTATTTGGCCAAGCAAGGACTGATTCAAAAAAACGATTTCGTCGAATATTCAAATGATTATAACAGCTTTGATTATCCGCTTGTTCTCGATCGGGCGAGCGGCGCGAGTTTGCAAGGTTATTTTTATCCGGACACCTACCGCGTTTACCGCCAAGCCGACGCCGAAGCGATCGCCAAAAAAATGCTGGATAATTTCAGCGACAAGCTGACGCCGGAACTGCGGCAGGAGATCAAGCGGCAGAAAAAATCGATTTTTGAAGTTGTAATATTGGCGAGCATCGTTGAAAAAGAAATTTCCGGATATGAAAACCGGCAGATTGTCGCGGGAATATTTCAAAAAAGATTGAAAATCGGCATGGCTTTGCAGTCCGACGCCACAGTCAATTACATTACAAAAAAAGGACTGGCTTCGCCAAGTTTGGACGACACGAAAGTCGACAGTTTGTATAATACGTATAAATACAAAGGTTTGCCGCCTGGTCCGATCTGCAATCCGAGCATTGAGGCGATCAAGGCGGTGATTTATCCTGGGCTGACGACTTATTGGTATTTTTTAACCACGCCTGACGGAAAAGCGTATTTCGGCGCGACATACGACGAGCATTTGAAAAACAAGTATAAATATTTATAAAAGAAGGGGGATGACAGGGCGAAAAAAGGCAGAATATGGCGAAACGAAATTTTTCGTGTATGCCTTATTTGCCCTTTATTGCCTTATATCGCCTTTTTAACCATTATTATCATATGATCGACAAAAAATTCTGGCAAAACGTGTTTTTGCAGCAGACCGAATTGGACAAGAGCCGATGGGTGATTATCGCGGAAAGCGCCAAAGCGCAGCATCTTTCGAAACAGGCGATTTTCGCTTTGCAGCGCGACGATTTGAAGGAAGCGAACGAAAAATTGGCAGGCGCGAAAGCGATTTTGATCGAACTCGACAAGAAATTCGGCAAGGAAGCCCGTTTGCGCGGCGAAGGATCGTGGAAAGCGAGCATCGAGGAATTCACGGAGGCGAAGTTGTTCCTGGATTTTTGCGAAAACAAGGAACTCTCTGAAATCAAGGATTTTAGAATCGAATTCGACGAATACATCGGCGGTTTGTCCGACGTTTGCGGCGAAATCGTGCGCAAAATGATTTCTTTGACAACGAAAAATAAAGTCAAAGAAGTGCGGCTGGCGAACGAGGCGATCAACGATATTATTCATGAATTAATGCAAATCAATTTTGTCGGATATCTGCGCACGAAATTCGATCAAGCGAAAAAGCATCTGCAAAAAGCCGAATCGATCATTTACGACATTAGCATTAGAGAAAAAATCTAAACTCTAAGTTCTAAATACTAAATTCTAAATAAATTCGAAATTCAAATTTTAAAATCCAAAATAATTTTAAGTTTTTAATTTTAGATTTTATGCTTATTTAGAATTTAGAGTTTAGATATTAGAATTTTAAAATATGGAGCATTCAAACCGCAAAATCGAGGAAGATTTGGAATTGGCCAGATTGAACAAGGAATATGTCGAAGCGAAGCGCGCCGAATTAAAAGTCTTAAGACCTCAAGGCGAGCTGTTTGAGCATCGCCCGAAAAAGCGGGCGCGGATTTATTGCTGCGTCGCTTTGGTCTTGGTAATCGGCATTTGCGGCTACATTATTTATTTTTTCGTCTCCAGCATCAAAAGCGATGTTGTCAATGATTATTACGACAAAAAAGCGCAGATGAACGCGACATTGCCGCAAGTAACACGTGAGTTGAACACCAGCATTGATCAAGGAACGAATTTGTACAATGAAACCGCGGCGAACGTGAAAAATATCCAGGAGCAATACAACAAGGCGAAAACCATGTTTGAAACGGTGAGTGGGTGGTATGACAAGGTGAAAAATTTCATGAGATAATAATTAACGCATAGTCCCATAGTCCAGACTATGGGACTAAATAAAATTATGTCAAAGTATAATGAAAAGCGTTTGCCGTATAAAACGCAAGAAGATCTTCTCGATATTTTATGCGACATTCTGTTTCGATTAAAGTCTAAGCAGGAAATGAAAAACTTTTTGAAAGATTTATTAAATCGTAATGAAAGGACGATGCTTGTTCGACGCTTGCTTATCGCGGAAAAGTTGATTGACGGGATGACATATGATGACATCAAAGCGCTTATGCGATGCGGAAAATCGACAATATCGCGGATTGAACGCTGGGTAAACTTCGGGCGAAACGGTTATAAGTTGGCGATAAGCGTTAAAAAAAATAAAAATTCTAAATTAAAATAAGCGTCCGTTTGCGAACGCTTATTGTTTTCATTCCATGAAATGCTTCGAAAGCTCTTTGATCGCCGGAATCCGGTGGTTGATTCGGTCGTGTTCCTCTTCTGTCAAATCCGTGAAAATTTTTCCCAGTTCCTTGACGAAAAAGATCGACCGAAACGGGTACCCCTGCATGATCGCCGTTTCCTGCTTTTCGGAAATTATTCCCTCGATTGCCGCTTTGCTTTGAAATTCGCGTCCATCCGGGAAAACAAGAGATAAAACCGCCACCATGCGTGCTGTTCGTTGTTCTCGCTGGATGCCTTGCATGCGCTCAAGAGCATAATCGACCATTTCCTGGTCGGTCATGCGATATCCTTTCCAGCGCCGGCTGTGCACGCCCGGTTCGCCGTTAAGAACGTCAATTACCAGCCCGCCATCGTCGGCTAAAGTCGGCATATTTGCCAGCTTGCAGAAAAATCTGGCTTTCAATAGGGAGTTTTCCTCGAATGTCTGGCCGTTTTCCTCGATGTCGTCGGTAATTTTCTCGTCATCAAGCGAGACGATTTCCAGCGGATAATCTTTGAGAAGATTTTTGTAATCTTTTAACTTTCCTTGATTGTACGTGGCGATTAAAAGTTTCATATTATTCCTCCGCGTTAATGAACAATGGAATTATGTTAAACTTTTTAAAGTTAATTGTCAATATTAAATCGAAGCCAACCGTTTCTGCGTTAAAATATAAAATTTTTTTTCAATTTCAAACCCCAGATAATTCCGGCCCAGTTTTTTCGCGACGACCGCGGTGGTGCCCGAGCCAATGAACGGGTCGAATACTAAGTCGCCTTTGTTCGAACTTGCGAGGATTATTCTTTCGATTAATTTTTCCGGCTTTTGCGTGGGATGCTCGGTGTTTTCCGGCATGGACCAGAAAGGCACGACCAGGTCGGTCCAGATGTTCGACGGATGGGTGAGGCGGATTTTTTTGCCGTCAACGATTTTCCAGTCCTTCGGATTGCCGCGCTCGTCGACATACGGCGCGATGACCGGTTTTTCTATTTTAACGTCGCTTAAATTGAAAGTGTAATCGTTCGATTTCGTGGCGAACCAGATGTCTTCCAGGTTGTTTTTCCAATTTCGCTTGGCGCCGCGGCCTTTGTCGCGCTTCCAGGTTATCCGGTTTTGAATAATAAAATATTTTTTCAATATTTCCTCAACAATCGACGACGCTTCCCAGTTTATGCAAATGTAAATCGAGCCGCTCTTCTTTAATAATCTGGCGCATTCCGCAATCCATCGTTCGCACCAGGCAGTGAAATTGTTTAAATCGGTATTGATTGTGCCTTTGCCGAAATCGCGTTTAATCGTGTACGGCGGATCGGTTACGGTTAAATCAATGCTCCCTTTCGGCAATTTTTTCATTTCTCTCAATGAATCGCCGAAAAAGATTTGATTTTGTATTTTAGATTTTGAATTTTTAATTTGTTTAGAATTTAGAGCCTGGAATTTAGAGTTTAATTTTAAGATAGGGAAGCGCTTGTAATCTTCCAAGACAACGAAAATGGTTTTGTTCCGTTTGGATTTCATGTTTTTAATGTAGCATAAAAACAGAAATCTTAAAAGTAAAAAACACTATCATGCTATAGAGCATGATAGTGGGATTTTTTTAAAAAAGAAATCAGGCAAGCTGTGTCGCTTCCTGATCGAGCTGGATTCAAGCCTTATCCAGTATGGCCAGACGCGAAGTCTCGCGCCCGTTCAGTTATTAAGGTGATCTGAACTTCACCTTTGCCCGGCGTCTTTCCTTGTATTCGGGTGCCCTCGTAACTACATCGTCATAGTAATAACTCCTGCGCCCGTTGTTGAGGAGGTTGATAAACGCGGCCTAACTTTTACAGGTTGTCAGCCGCACCCACGACCACTACGCTAGTAGAACGGAACTGGATAAAGATATGCCACCCGTTCCTCCTTTCTTAAGGTCGTGCCGGCCGAAATCCGTTTTAGGCGTTGGGCGCTGGCGTAGGATTATGCGCCCGGATTTATTTGGCTCGGCGGGTTGAACATGCCGCGACACAAATCGTCACTACAGAAACGGACACGGATATAGCGTACTCATTCCCTGTTCCTCCTTTCTAACTAGTAGGGGCTTGGATTCATCGCAATATGCGAATGAATCGGCCGACGGTTTAAGGATTTTTGCGGCGCATGCGCTCGAGACCTCTCCCTTTGACAACGGGAGTCCATTAGCTCGAGCGAAGCGGCGCTTCGCAGGTGGGGCCTGGTCAGACCCCGTTTTTTTGGGGGCGCTTTTTCAGCCCCAGTTTTCCCGGCCGGGATAAACGACCCGACCATTTTTAAGGAACATGTGGATAGTATAGCATAAAATTAAAATATTGTCAACAGCGTTGATTATTAAATATACATTTTTTATCTAAAATTAATAAAAAATAAGCGCCTCATTCCATCGCAAAAGCGAGGCGCTTCGAATGCGTTTTCGCATGTTTATGTGAGCGAAATCATTATAAGACAGCTATGCAAAAATAATATGCAAGGCATTTGTGGATAGTATTTTTTATTAAAAAAAGAGCCCCGTCGGCGAAATTACCAACGGGGCATGTGGGGAACGCCCCTGAACCTTGATCCCGCAAGAAATTCAAAGGCAAAAACATTATATCGCGATTATCAATAAAGCGCAAATTTCACTTCAATCCATTAGTCGGTAAATGGACAAATTCGCAATTTTCCGTTACAATAATATTGTTTTATGGAAAACAAAAATCTGTACATTGTCGCGACGCCGATCGGAAATCTCAAGGACATGACTTTGAGAGCGATTGAAATTTTAAAAAGCGTTGACGTTATTTTCTGCGAAGACACGCGGCAGACGGGAAAATTACTCAAGCATTATGAAGTCAACAAAAGGATGATCAGTTTCCACCAGCATTCAAGAGAAGAAGAAATCAAAAAATCAATAAATCAATTCAATCAAATCGCTTACGCGACGGACGCGGGCACGCCGGGCATTTCCGATCCGGGAAATAAAATCGTGGAAATTGCGCTTCAATCCGGCGCTAACATTATTCCGATTCCGGGTCCGTGCGCGGCGATTTCCGCCTTATCGGTTTCCGGTTTGCCCACGGATAAATTTTTATTCCTCGGTTTTATTCCGCACAAAGGCAAAACGAAATTTTATGAAACGATAGAAAATGCAGACATGACAGTATGCTATTACGATTCGCCGCACCGCGTTCTGAAAAATCTGACTGAATTGAAAAATCACATCGGTTCAAACCGCAAAATCGTGGTTTGCCGCGAAATGACGAAGGTGTTCGAGTCGATTTACCGCGGAAATATCGATGAAGTGATTGAGCAAGTTAAGGATAAACAAAAAGGCGAATTTGTTATAGTGATCAGTTCGATAAAGCAATCTAAAAAAACAGGACAACCATGAACCAGAATAAGCTCGGTTCATGGCAAGCCAGTAAACCAGTTAACTAGTTAACCAATACATATGGCAAAAAATAAATTCTACGTTACCACTCCGATTTATTACTTGAACAACGCGCCGCACATCGGCCACGCGTACACCACACTGATCGCAGATGTTTTATCTCGATACAATCGCTTTAAATCCGGCGAAAAAAACGTTTGGTTTCTGGCCGGCACGGACGAGCATGGCGCGAAAGTGGCGCAAGCGGCGGAAAAAACCGGTAAAACGCCGCAAGAATTCACCGATAAAATTTCTGAGCTTTACAAAAAAGCTTGGAAAAATTTGAACATTTCAAACAACGATTTCATCCGCACGACAGAACCGCGGCATATGGAAATCGTTGAGCAAGTTTTATTGAAACTGAAAGAAGCACAAACGCCGCTTGCCAATCATTTTATTTACAAAGGAAATTACGAAGGCTTGTATTGCGTGGGCTGCGAATCGTACAAAAAGGAAAGCGATTTAGTCAATGGAAAATGTCCTGACCATGACATTGCTCCGCAATTGTTGAATGAGGAAAACTGGTATTTGAAATTATCCGACTATGCTGTAATTTTAAAGCAGAAAATCAGCGACAATGAATTAAAAATTCTGCCGGAAACGCGGAAAAAGGAAGTGCTCGGTTTTATCGAAGGCGGGCTGGAAGACGTGGCGATCAGCCGCGAAAACGTGAAGTGGGGAATCCCGATTCCGTGGGACAAAAAGCAAACCGTTTACGTCTGGGTTGACGCGCTCATCAATTACATTTCCGGCCTTGGATACCCGAAAGGGAAATTATTCAAAAATTTTTGGCCGGCGGATCTGCATGTCATCGGAAAAGACATTTTGAAATTCCACACCTTGATCTGGCCGGCGATGCTGATCAGCCTTGGCGCGGAATTGCCGAAAGCGATTTTCATCCACGGCTACATGACAATCAACGGCCAGAAAATGAGCAAGACCGTGGGCAACGTGATTGATCCGAATAATTTGGTCGCGGAATTCGGCCAAGACGCGGCGCGATATTTGATTCTCTCGCAGTTTCCGGCGGAAACGGACGGCGATGTGAAAGCCGACGATTTTACAGTGAAATATAATTCTGATCTGGCGAACGGACTAGGCAATCTGGTCAGCCGCGTCGTCAGCATGGATGAAAAATATTGCGGTTCCAAAGTTCCAAAAGCGAAATTTACGGCTAATTTTGATTTATCAAGGTTATGGCAAACGATCGATGCGAATTACGAAGATTGCAAAATATTCGAAAATATAAAAGAAATTTGGAAATTGATACAGTGGTGCGACGGTTACATCGATGAAAAAAAACCGTGGCATTTGGCGAAAGCAAGCAAGCAAGATGAAATCGATCAGATCATCTACAATCTCTTGGAAATAATCCGCCATTTATCTTGGTTGATTGATCCGATTCTTCCGGCGGCGGCGAAAAATATTCGCGATGTCATCGGCGAAAAAGACGTTAAATTCGAAAAAGCGCAAAAAATCAACGGATTAAAAGCAGGGACGAAGATCGGGAAAGTAGAACCGCTGTTCGTTAGAAAATAAATGCATAATCCGAATGAAGAGGAAAGTCCGAATTCTCTCAATGTATAATCCGAATAAATATATCCGAATTCTTCGAATGCAAACTACTAATGTTATTTAGTCCTAAGAATATTCGGAGCATTCGGATGTTTAATTTTTTTTGATTGTGTTAATTCGGATTATTGTAAAATATGTTCGATACCCACGCGCACGTGAATTTCAACGCGTTTAAAAACGATTCGGAAGAAATCCTGCAGGAAGCCGAGAAAAACAATCTCGGCTTGATTTTGGTCGGCTCTCAATTTTCAACCAGCGAGCGGGCGAAGGAAATGGCGGAACGATTTAAAAACGTTTACGCGGCGATCGGTTTGCATCCGATTCATTTGGAAGAAATGGAAGTGAAAGAAGATGGCGCGATGTTCAAATCGAAAAGAGAAGATTTTGATTCTGAAGATTATAAAAAGATGGCGGACAATAAAAAAGTCGTTGCCATCGGAGAGACCGGTTTGGATTATTTCCACTTGAATCAAGAAATCAATAAATCAAAAAATCAAGAAAACACTGCAATCGCGGAAAAAAAAGAAAAGCAAAAAAAAGTTTTTATCGAACATATAAAATTGGCGGATGAATTGAAATTGCCGATGATCCTGCATTGCCGCGGCACGAAGGAAAATATTGAAGAAGCGTACGCCGATATGCTGGAGATTTTGAAAGAAAACATGCCAGACAAGGGCGGCGTACTGCATTGCTACGTCGGTCCAATGGAAACGGTGAAAACTTTTCTGGACCTGGGATTTTATTTCGGCTTCAACGGCATCATCACTTTCGATAAAACCGGAAAGCTGGAAAAAATATTGAAAGAAATTCCGGAAAACCGCATCCTGGCGGAAACCGATTGCCCGTATCTTGCGCCGGTTCCTTATCGCGGCAAGCGCAACGAACCGAAGTACGTCGAGTTTGTCGTAAAAAAAATTGCGGAGATCAAAGGATGGACAGTTGAAAAAGCGGAAAAGATAACAGATGAAAACGCGAGAAATCTGTTCGTTACGAATTACTAATCTCTACAAATATACAAATTTACAAATAATTACAAATTTCAAAAGATTGCGGCTTCATAGGCTATAATATGAAACCGGCGGACATATTCCACCAAACAATTGAATATGCTATAATTCAAACATAAATGATCAATGAAATATATGGTCACGCTTGATTACATTTTGCTCGGAATAATTTTAATCATCGCGCTGCTCGGATTTAAAAAAGGCTTTCTGGAATCGCTCGGCTCGATCATCGGACTTATTCTCGCGGCGGTCGTCGCCAGCCGGTATTACCTCCTGGTCGGCGCCTGGTTCGGCGGATCGAATTTGGCGCACATCATCGCGTTCATTTTGATTTTCGGCGTTTCCATCAAAATCATCAGCCTGCTGTTCTGGGCATTCGGCAAGATTTTCCAGATAATCACGGTGCTTCCTTTCATCGCCAGTTTTGACCGTTTGCTCGGTCTGATCCTTGGATTCGCCGAGGGGATTTTCATTCTGTCGATCGTTCTGTTCTTCATGCTGAAATATCCGCTAAGCGACTGGGTCATGGACCAGATGGCCGCGTCCGTTGTCGCCAAAACGTTGTTGAAAATCGCCTTGATGTTCATCCCTCTTTTTCCGCAAGCCCTGAAAAGCATCAAATCATTCATGTAAATTTAAAGAGCGATCCTTTTAGGTTCGCTCTTTTGCGAGCGTTATCTGTTTCCGAGCACCGACCGGCCGTCTCTGGTCAGTCCCTGCAGTCCGGCGCGCTCGTTGATGCGATTGACAGTTTTTCTTCTTGGATCGGATTCAATCGTTTTTTTTCGAATAGCGTATGAACATCCTTTGCTGCTGCAAGCAAGATGAGTCTCTTTTTCAATCAGAATGTTCGCGCATCTTGGACAGAATTCCATGTTTTACCTCCGGTTTATAAATGGTTGAAGCCAGTTTATTATATTATTATTGTAATAAATGGCAATAGCATGGATTTGACAATGCTTTTTAATTATGCTAAATTCATACAACACAAGTAAAAATTTCGGAGGTGCAAAAATGAACGTTAAGAAAGGAAAGCGCAAGCGTGGATTAAAAAAGCCGAAGTTTAGCGAAAAAGTAAGCGAAAAAATGCTGGACTTGGTTGAATTGAAACTCCGGCAAATCGCTGAAAAGCGCGGGGTGAAAATCAACTAAAGCCTGGTTCGCAATCGAACAAGGCTTTTCTTTTTTTAACGATAAAGCTGTTGTATAATGCCTGTATAATTAAATATCAAATTTATGCATAAAAACGAAGCGAACAACATATTGGCGCTGGCAACTCTGGCAGGCGAACAGGGAAAACGGTCGAATGATTTTTTATCGGCCAAGGAAAACGCCTGGCTTGTCGCGAAAAAGAAGAAAATTGAAAATGAATTGCAGGATATTTCTAAGCAAGTGCGATTGCCCGAGATTTTGAAAACCGATTTGAAAGGCGAATTTGCGGAAGATGAATTGACTGCGGCCGCCGGATTACTGGAACGGTTCGAAGAATCGGTGGACATGGATGGATTGACGCATTTGGAAAACCGGAGAGGATTGTTTAAAAAAGGAATCGAATATTTCAAAGCCGTTGAAAATTCTTCGGATAAGATAAGAACAATTTCCGTCGTCAGTATGGACATTGATTTTTTCAAGGCTTACAATGAGTTTTCCCATACGTTCGGCGATATTGCTTTGCAAAAAGTCGGGCAGGTTTTGCTCGAATGCACCAAGGATAGCGGCTTTTCCGCGCGCCTCGGCGGCGAAGAAATTTTTATTCTCGTTGAAAAGCAGCTTTCCAAGCAGCAAATTATCGATAAAGCGCTGGAAATAAAAAATAAAATAAACCAGGCGTTGAACGAAATTTTCAAAGATCTTGACGCGCAAATGAACAAACCGAACGCAACGATTGATTTTCTGGAAAACGCGATTTTAACGGAAAGCCGCAATCGGTCAGAATTCAATTCGGAAATGATTAAAAAGCCGGAGTTCAAATCAGCCAAAGCGCAAGCGAAGAAAATCAAAGCGTTTGAATTTACCAATGAAATCGAACCGGCGGATTTTGTCCTTGAATTGAAAAAAGCGATCAAACGGCGGAGGGTGAAGAAAAAAAATCCTTAACGCAAATCAAAAATGATTTTGGATTTGAAATCGGTACGGTCACCGTCGCCGCCGTACACGTTGATTTCAACGAAGATTCGGAAATAACCGATTCTGATCTGGCGGAAATTATCAATACGGTTGAAATCGAATTTGGCGAAAATGTGGAGGTCGCCCAAAAGTTCAAAGAAAATGCGAAAGGAAAAACATACAAAGAGGTTTACAAAAGCATCAACGATTTTGCAAATAAATCGGACATGGATAAAAACGAATTTTGGCGTAATTTGATCTTAAAAAACCAAAAAAAACGTTTTGGAAGGATCGTCGATGCCGCGAACATTATTACTGAAAAACAAAAGAAAAAATCCAGAAATTCATTCGTTATTTCCGAAAACACAATGGCAAATATGGACGCGAGCGACAATGGAAAAGTTACCGAATTTGTCTTGAATGAGTGCAATGCGGCGCAAATGGCGTTGGAAAAAATATTGCAAGAACGCATGCGTTTTGCTGAACAAAACGGCGAATCGCTGGTTGCCGACAAATTGGCCAAGAGTTTTAAAAAAATGGAAGAGAGGATTGTTTCGACAAAAAAAAAGCGTTTTGAGGAAATAATGAAAACAATGCGAAGCCTTCAATCCGACCGCTATTACGACAACCTGACATTGACGAAAAATTATGAATATCTGTCCGGAATAATTCCGTCTGAATTGCGCAAGGCCGACAAGAAAGGTTTTGACTACGCCATGATTTCGTTGGATTTTGATAATTTAAAAGCGATAAACGAAACCGGCGGGCATAAGCTCGGCGATATCAGTCTGATGACCGCGAGCCGCATTATGCAGGAGGAATTAAATTCCATTCCAGAAAATTTAAAAAATAAAATTAAACAAACAGGCATTGAGTCGTCGGTGATCCGCGCCACCGGCGGCGAAGAGTTCATTTTAACTTTGCCCGGATTGAACAGCGAGGAGGCGAGAGAAGTGTTTGATATTATAAACGGAAAAATGCAAACTGCGATAAAAAACATTTGCCGAAAGGGAGGATATGAAAAGAAGATAAAAAATTATATCGGCAATTTGGATTTTCAAACGGCAAACGGCAAGAGCGTGAAACGGAGCGCCGATGAAATCGAAAAGTTCGGCTCGGCGACCGCCGGCGTAATATCGCTGAAAGAATCAAAAGATTATCTGCTTGAAAACGGCAAATTGAACGCCGGCAAAATGCGGCAGATCGCGGACATGATCGGCGAGCGGCTGAAAAACAATGTGGATGATAGAGGCAATTCCGGACGCGGTAAAATTTGGGGGATTGAGTCAATTTAAAATACAAAATAAGACATTGGCTAATACCAGCGCTTTATTTTTTTGTCTAAAATTATTATAGAACCATAGTTAAATAAACGTTTCTATTGACAAATTACTAAAAATGGTGTATGCTGTATAGTTCGTCGCGCATTATGTTTATTGCATAAAAACAAAATTTAACAGGAGGAAAAAATGGTGGGAAAAAATTTGATCGAAAGAAAGAGAATGGCGGTTTTCAATCCGGCGACCGATGATTCTCCGGAAGAAACCCTGATAGCCCTGGCCAAGCGGGAGGACAGGGAAAATGCGTTGGAAGCGGTCAAAGCGCAGCTTCAAATGATGTGTCCCAGCGTCCGGCAAGTACTGGTCATGAATTTCGGCCTCGAAGATGGTCAGTACCATGACTATGCCGAGATCGCCGAAGCTACCGGATACAAGGAGAAGGTGATCCCGCTCATCATCGATAGGGCGATTCACCAATTGCGCCAAGCCGTGGTTTGATCCAGGCCAAACTCACAGTTCAACACCGGACTGTGAGTTTAATTTTTAAAAAGTTATAAAATAAAACAGCGCATTGCGCAAAAACGTCCGTTCATGCTAAAATATCCTCATATGAGCATTATCTCCGATTCAAACGAACAGCAGAAATCCGCCATCATGCACGGCGACGGGCCGATGCTTATTGTTGCCGGCGCCGGCACGGGCAAGACGCGGGTCATTACGGCGCGCATTGCCTGGCTGATTACGGAAAAGAATGCGAATGTCGACGAAGTGCTGGCTTTGACGTTCACGGACAAGGCGGCGCAGGAAATGGAAGAGCGCATCGATCTTATGCTGCCTTACGGCTACGTTGATCTGTGGGTTTCCACGTTCCACGCCTTTGCCGACAAATTGATCAAGAGGCACGCGATCGACATCGGCCTGCCGAACAATTACAAACTGCTCGACGAAACCGAGGCCTGGCTTTTAGTTCGAAAAAATCTGGATCGGTTCAATCTTGATTATTACCGGCCGATCGGCAATCCGGCGAAATTCATCCACGCTTTGCTCAAGCATTTTTCCCGCTGCAAAGACGAGGGGATTTATCCGCAAAGCTATCTTGATTACGCCGAGGAAATAAAATTGAATTCCGATTCGACTTCCTTTGTCAAGCAATTCGACCTTAGCGAATTTAACGAAGCGGAAAAGAAAGAGCTGATCAAATCGGAAATCATGCGCATTGGCGAAGTGGCGAACGCTTATCATGTTTACCAGCAGATATTGTTGGAAAACGACAGCCTGGATTTCGGCGATTTGCTCATGTACGCGGTCAAATTGCTGAGAGAGCGGCCGCTTATTCTGAATAAATACCGCAAGCAGTTCAAATATATTTTGGTTGACGAGTTTCAGGACACGAATTTCGTGCAATACGAATTGATCAAACTTTTGGCCGGTCCGAAAAAAAATATCAATGTTGTCGGGGACGACGACCAATGCTTGCCGGGAGACAGTTTGATTATGACCAAGCACGGAAACGTCAGAATCGATAAAATAGTAAAAGGAAATGAGGTCGCCACCGCAGTTGGAAAAGGATATTTGAGCTACAGCAAAGTGAACCACGTCAATAAAAATAAAAAAACGGTCAAATTGATCACATTCAAGACAAAAAGCGGCCGTGAAATTGCGGCGACAAGCAATCATAAGATGTTTTGCTATAATCCAGTGTCATATTTTCACCATTTTCATTCCGGGCATGAAGACAAACAATATTATTACGTTTACTTGATGCAAAAGCAAGAATTGGGCTGGCGCCTCGGCATTACCAATGATTTGTCTGTCCGGCTTAGACTGGAAAGATCGGCCGATAAAATCGTCGCCGTAAAATCATGCGAAAACGAGGAAGAAGCGCGATATATGGAAACATTGTTGTCTCTGAAATACGGCATTCCGACCGTTTGCTTTCAAGAAAGAGACGGCATAATGACCAAACGAAAATGGAGCGAAAAGCTGTATCGGGATTTGAACGTTGAAGAAGGCGTTCGCCGTTTGGCAAAAGATTTTAACATCGATCTTGATTCGCATCAATTTTGTCTTGACGCCGTGAACCGAGGCGATAAAGTCAGAATCAAGATTAATCTGGAATTATGCCAGCGCAATTACCGTTCGAAACACACGAAAGGGATTTTTTTGCAAACGCCGCAGGTTTTGCATTGCCTGTCGCTTGAAACCAGCCACAAACCGACGATAGATAAATTGAAAAAGATGGGATTTGTCATGCAAGACGCCAAAAAATCCGGCAAGCGGCTACGCATCGCAAGCGCTGACCTTCCATACCTCGGCAAAATAGCAAAAAAGATTCAAAATGAAACCGGCGGAATAATTGAACATTACCTTAAAGCGGGAAAAGCGAAATCAAATGTCAACAAGGCATTGGTGATGCCGACGAGCAATGTGTTGAAAGGCATGTTTTTGCCCGTTGTGACTAAAAAAGGAATAATTTACGATCAAATTATCGACAGAAAAGAAAAAGAGAAAACTATTTTTGTTTACGACTTGGAAGTCGACCGCACTCACAATTACGTTGCCAACGGAATTTTGGTCCATAATTCCATTTACAAATTCCGCGGCGCGTCGATCAGCAACATCATGCAATTCAAGGAGGATTTTCCCGAAGCGAAAGAAGTGGTGCTCACGGAAAATTTCCGTTCGTGCCAGGAAATCCTGGATTTGGCGTATAAATTCATCGTCCAAAACAATCCGTACCGCCTAGAAGCGAAGCTCGGCATCGACAAGAAATTAAAATCAAATTTAAAAGAAAATTGCTGCATCAGCCATATTCACAAAGCGACCGGCGAGGACGAAGCCCGATTCGTTGTTGATAAAATTATTGAATTGCAAAAGCGGAACAACGCGCTCTGGTCCGATTTCGCCATTCTGGTGCGCGCGAACGACACCGCCAACATCTTTATCAATCTTTTCGAGCAAGCGAATATTCCTTATCAATTTCTGGCGATGAAAGGCCTTTACAACAAGCCGATCGTCCTGGATATTCTGAATTACTTTAAAATGCTGGACAATTATCACGAGAGTTCGGCCGTGTTCCGCGTTTTGAATTTCGAATTTTTGCATATCGCGCCGGATCAAGCAGCCAAGTTGGCGCATTACGCTAAAGAAAAGACGATGTCGCTGTTCGAAGCGGTGAAACAAGCGGCGGCGATTCCGGGAATAACGCCGGAAACGCTGGCGTCTTTGAACAAAATCATTGTTCAAATCGAGAAAGACAGCGCCATCGCCAAAATGAAAAAGCCGTCGGAAATTTTACTCAGCTTCATGTATAATTCCGGCTATCTGGCGCATGTGCAGAAAAAGAAAGAGCGGGAAGTGCGCGAGGAAATCGACTATTTGAATCAGTTTTTGAAAAAGATCCAGCAGTTTGAAACCAATGCGAACGATCCGCGGCTGAAAGATTTAATGGAGCTGTTCAAATTGGAGCAGGAAGCGGGCGAGAGCGGGAGGCTTATTTTCGACCTTGAAACCGGGCCGGAAACAGTAAAAATCATGACCATCCATAGCGCCAAAGGGCTGGAATATCCTTATGTTTTCATTCCGAATCTGGTCGACCGCAAGTTTCCGACCGATGAAAGGACGGAAACGATTTCCATTCCCGACGCGTTGATCAAGGAAAATATTCCGGAAGGAGATTTTCATCTGGAAGAAGAGCGCCGGCTTTTTTACGTGGCGATGACAAGGGCGAAGCGCGGATTGTATTTCTCATCCGCGGACAATTACGGCGGAGCGAGAGAAAAGAAACTATCGCGTTTTTTAACCGAACTAGGTTATAAAAAAGAAGAATATGAAAAGTGCGTTAAAAAAGATCAGACCGTATTCGACGGCGTGCAGAGCGCGGAAAGAAAAGGCGTTGAAAAAGAATTCAACTATGAATTGCCGAAGAGCTTCAGCTTTTCGCAGATGCGGACGTACGAAAACTGCCCGTTGCAATACAAGTTCGCCAACATTTTGAAAATCCAAACTTTCGGCGGGCCGCAATTAACCTTCGGATCCGTTATTCACGCCGCTTTGCAAAAATTCTTGGAGCAATGTTCGCTCGCCCAGAGCAATGTCCAGCCGGATTTGTTCGTCGCCAAAGAACAAAAACCGAACATTGAAATTTTATCGCTTGAAAATTTATACAAAATTTATGACGAATGCTGGTCCGACGATTGGTACGAAAATAAAGCGCAGAAAGAGGATTATTATAAAAAAGGCAAAGAGCATTTGAAAAATTTCCATCAGACTTTCCGCGAAACAATGCCGGCGGTTAAATTTTTAGAACAGACTTTTCACATGAAGATAGGGGATTGCAATTTCAGCGGCCGGATCGACCGCATCGACGACGTTGACAACGGAAAAGTCGAAATCATTGATTATAAAACAGGCAAAGCGCCTGATGAATCAAAATTATCGACCGACGATCGGCGCCAGCTGGTTTTTTACCAAATCGCGGCGGAAGAAGTTCTGAAATTGCCGGTGGCCAGCTTGAAATATTATTATCTCGACGAAAACAAATTCGTGCCGTTTATCGCGAAGGAAAACGACAAGATAAAATTGAAAGAACGCTTCCTTGAAAATATCGAACAAATAAAAAAACAGAATTTCGCGCCATGCCCGAGCCAGTTCGTGTGCCAGTACTGCGGGTACAAGGATATCTGCGAATACAAAAAAATTTAGGAAAGGAAAAGAAAAGAAAAGGGGATAAAGACGGCTAAAGAAGATTATTAAGGCACTCACTAAAAAAGATCATTTTATTTGCGAGCTGAGGATTTCCGGAGCGACGCAATCTTGGATAATTTCTTAGATATTTATCAAGATTGCATCCAAGATTGCTTCGTGTCCTAATGAAAAATATTTAATCTGCTTGACACGGACTCGCAAATAAAAAAACCGCAGATCTAATGAAGTCAATATGGACAAACTTTCCAGCTTAATAACTACTTCATTTCAAAAAAAATCCGTTCTCGGCCGCCAGGTGCAGGCCGCGATGGTGGTTGAGTTTGCCAACGAAAAGATCGTTGAATTCTGGGGAAACAAGGCCAAAGAGCTGGCCAAAGCCCTGCATTTGAAAAGCGGCGTTTTAACGTTCGGCTGCGCCAATTCGATTATGGCCCAGGAGCTGAAATTCAAGCAAATGCGCCTGACCCAAGCGATAAACGCTAAATTCAGCGCCAAGCCCGTGAAGAAGATAAAAATTGTGCAAAAAGGAATTGAATTGAAGGAAGATTTATGATATTATATTGATTGAGCGGACAGGTTTATCGTTTCATTCCGATGAGCGGACAGAACAGTGTTCTGTCCGTACTATTCCTAAGTAAATATGTCTTTATTAAGATATTTAATCATTCTGGGCGTTTGCACCGGCTTGTGCCTCGTCGCCTGGCTGTTTGTTGTTTTTTCAATGAATCCGGCTCCGGGCAGCTGGCTGGCGATAATCCTTTTTTATCTGTGCTTCGGCCTGTTTTTGGCCGGCGCATTTTCCATCGTTGGTTCGCTTCTGCGCTGCCGGCTTTATCCGGAAGACGTGCCGCAAAAGCACGTGCAAAGCGCGTCGCGGCAGGGGATTCTGCTCGGCGTCCTCATGATCATCGCGCTCATTCTGCAGAGCATGCGCGCGCTTACTTGGTGGAATTTCATCATTATCGTCCTAGCCGCCGGCTTTGTCGAGCTTTTCTTCATTTCATATAAAAAATTTAACCGATAAAATTATGCGCCAATCCCAATTGTTCGCCAAAACTTCGAAGAATGTTTCAAAAGACGAAATAAGCGTGAATTCGCGCCTGCTCGGCCGCGCCGGCTTCATCGACAAGCTGACGTCCGGCGTTTACACTTATCTTCCGCTCGGTTTAAAAGTGCTGAATAAAATAAAAAATATAATCCGCGAAGAGATAACGGCCATCGGCGGACAGGAAATCCTCATGCCGGCTCTTGTTCCTAAGGAAAATTGGGAAACGACCGAACGGTGGACCGGATTGGACGTTTTGTTCAAACTGAAAAGTTCAAGCGGCAAGGAATACGGGCTCGGCGCAACGCACGAGGAAGTGGTGACGCCGCTCCTTAAAAAATTCATCAGTTCGTACAAGGATCTGCCGATCGCCGTTTTCCAGATTCAAGACAAATTCCGCGACGAGCCGAGAGCGAAGTCCGGTCTTTTGCGCGGCCGCGAATTTTCAATGAAAGATCTGTACAGCTTCCACCGCGACGAGAAGGATTTGGACTCTTATTATGAACAGGCGAAGCAGGCTTACTTCAAAATTTTTGAACGTTGCGGCCTTGACGCGAAGTTGGCAGAAGCGTCCGGCGGCACGTTTTCCAAATATTCGCATGAATTCCAGGTGTTTTCCGATTTCGGCGAGGACGAAGTTTATTCCTGCTCCAAATGCGGCTGGCACAAGAACAAGGAAATTCTCGATGATTTTGCCAAATGCGGCGAGTGCGGCAGCGTTCTTTTGATCAATAGAGCGATCGAAGTCGGCAATATTTTCAAATTGAACGCTAAATATTCCACGCCGTTCGATTTGAAATACAACGACGAAAGCGGCAAGGAACAAGCGGTGCTCATGGGCTGTTACGGCATCGGCCCGTCCCGCGTCCTGGGCGCGGTCGTGGAGATTCATCATGACGACAAAGGCATTGTCTGGCCAACGGAAATCGCGCCGTTTAAAGCTCATTTGCTATTTATCGGCAAAGACGCTAAGCTGAAAAAAGAAGCGGAAAATATTTATGATGAATTGATTGCGGCCGGGGTGGATGTTTTATACGACGACCGGGAAGAGTCGGCCGGCGTGAAGCTGAACGACGCCGATTTGATCGGCCTGCCCGTCCGGATCGTCGTCAGCGAGAAAACTTTGGCGAAAAATCAGGCGGAAATAAAATATCGCGCAGAAGATAAAATCATAATGATCGATACTAACGAGCTAACGGCGCAGTTCATTGCGCCGCCTAAGGTATGCTAAGAAAATTCTTAAGCAGATTCTCAAAAAAAATCGGCATCGACCTCGGCACCAAGCATACGATCATCTGCCTGCAGGACAAGGGCATTGTGATTCAGGAGCCGTCGGTCGTGGCGGTCAACAATCGCCTGGATCAGATCATCGCCGTGGGCGAGGACGCGCAGAAAATGGTGGGAAAAAACCCGCAATACATTACGATTGCCTATCCTTTGGTTAAAGGCGTGATTTCCGATTTTGAAGTGACGGAAAAGATGCTTAAATATTTTTTCGACAAAATATTCCAAGAGAATTTCAATTTCACCGCCCGGCCGGCTGTGGTCATCGGCATTCCGCTCGACGTAACGGAAGTGGAGAGGAAGGCGGTGGAAGACGCGGCGCTCGGCGCTGGCGCGGGCAGCGTTTATCTTGTTGAAGAAATCATGGCCTCGGCCATCGGCAGCCGTTTGCCGGTGCAGGACGCGTCCGGCAGTATGATCATTAATCTCGGCGGCGGCAAGACGGAAATCGCCGTTATTTCCCTGCACGGCGTCGTGCTCTGGAAATCGCTTAAAGTGGCCGGCGACGAGCTGAATAAAAATATCGTTCAATACGCCCGCGACCATTTCAATTTGATGATTGGCGAAAAAATCGCGGACAGCATAAAAATCAAAATCGGCTCGGCTTTCGCTCTGGCCGAAGCAATGTCCGTTGAAATGCGCGGCCGAGACCTGGTCAGCGGCCTTCCCCGCGAAATCATCATCACCGACTATCAAGTGCGCGAGGCGATCGCCGTTTCGATCGGCGCGATCATCGATGCGGTAAAAAGCGTGCTTGAGCTGACGCCGCCTGAACTCGTGGCCGACATTTACGAAAGGGGAATACTCCTGACCGGCGGGGGCGCCTTGCTCCGCGGCATCGACAAGATAATTTCAAAGGAAACGGAAATTCCGGTCCGCATCGCTGACGATCCGACCACCTGCACCATTCGCGGCATAAATTTGCTATTGGACGATGAAAAATTGCTGAGCGACGTGCTCTTGCCGTCGGCGAACGAAGAGAAGATGGTGAGATAAAACAAATTATTCTAATTAATCTAATTGTTCTAATTATTTTAAATAATGAAAAAAATACAAAAATAAAATTTCCAAAATTATTTATGATTAGGAAATTAAGTATTGGGATTGATTTAGGTTAATTAGGTGAATTAGAATAATTAGGTTAATTTCATTATGATTCTGTTCAATCGCACTTCCAAGCTAACCATAATAGCAGTCGTAATAATCGCCCTGCTGTTTTTTTTGCATTATATCGGCGCGCTCGGAGTTATTGAAAACGTTGTTGTTTGCGTCACTCGCCCGGTGCTCGGCGCGGTGTACGGATTGTCGAACAAGATTGGCGAAAATTATCTGGCATTGCAAAGCCGAGGTGAATTGCTCAAGGAAAACAAAGTTTTGAAGGACCAGCTGATGACCCTGCTCAAGGAAAAAAATCTCTACTTGACGGAAAAAGAGGAAAACGATTTCCTGCGGCAACAGCTGCATTTTCTTGAAAGCGCGAAATACGAATATGAAATTGCGCGGGTGATCGGTAAAAGTGCGGACGCGGCGCAGAATGCGCTCATTCTGGACAAAGGTTGGAGCCGGGGCGTGGCCCAGGGATACGCCGTTCTCGCGGACAGCGGCGTCTTGATCGGGAAAATCCTGAAAGTCGAAAAAAATTATTCGATCGTCCTGCTTATCAACGATGACGCGTCCAAAGTGGCGGCCAAAATCAAGAATGAGGCGAAAACATCCGGCGTGGTCGAAGGCGAATTCGGCCTTGGATTGAAAATGCGGCTGATACCGCGCGCCGAGCAGATAAGCGAGAACGACCTGATTGTCAGTTCCGGCCTGGAAAACAGCGTGCCGCCGAATCTCATCATCGGCCAGGTTGAAAGCGTGCGGAGCGCGCCCGAAGAGCTGTTTCAGGAAGCGTCGATAAAAATGCTGTTTGATCCGCAGAAATTATTTTTGGTTAACATCATTAAATACTATAAAAATGCTGAAATCAATAATTAAGCACGCGGCGATCATGCTGGCGCTGCTCGCCGGACAGCTGGCCGTTGTTTCGCCGAGGACGGGTATTGCCGGCGACTTGAATTTGATACTCGTCGCGCTGGTTTTCATCGCCGTCGTCTATAAATTTCGGGTGGCCCTGGTTTATGGATTTATTCTCGGACTGACGCTTGATGTTTATTCGGCGCTTCATTTCGGCGTAATCCTTTTCGCGCTCGTGTTCGTGCTCTGCCTGGTGGATGAGATCGCCGAAAAGCTGCTGACGAACAAATCCTTTTACGCGCTGATCGGATTGACGGCCGCAGGCACCGTCGTTTATGGCGTTGTCATCGCCAGTTGGTCGGCGGCGGAGCATTTCTGGCTGACAAAAGACTGGCTTTCGGTCAAAAACGCGCTCAATGCGTTTGTCCAGAATATCGGCTGGCAGCTTTTGCTCAATCTTATTTTAATGATCGCGATATTCATCGTTTTTCATTTGACGAGCCGCAGATTCAAGGCAGTGTTTATTGATACGAGCAGATAAAAGAAGCACAAAATTCAAAGCTCAAAATTCAAAATAAATTTAAAACTTAAAATTTAAATAAAAATAAAACGGGACAACGATTTTTCGCTGTCCCGAGTGTTACGGAAGATCCTTGTTCTTTTTCAGCCGAACGTAGTTTAAATCGAATTCATTGTGGATTTTATCGCCGTATTTTATCAGCACGCAGTGGATTCGTTTGTCGCCATAATCGATTATCATAAGTTTGCCGTCTTCGACACTGAAATTTTTTGGATTCTCGAACGTATGAGACGATACGAAAACTTCAGAATTGGTGAAATCGTACAGCTGATTGAATAGTATCGAGCGTTCCTTCAAAACCAATGGTTGTCCGCGTTTTTGCAAATTGGCAAACCCGAACAATGAAAAATAAGTCGGCATCAATATCGGCAGGCGGGTTCGTTGATAAAAATAGAATTCATACCAGTTTTCGATTAAGACTCTAAACAGTAATCTTCTCGGAGAACAATATACATTCGAATCCCAGCTTAAGCATTTTTTAACGCTTGAGATTCTGGAAAAGTGCAAGAAGTTTTTCAACGCTTTTATTGGATAAAATATGGGAAACTTGAGAACGAATTGGTCAAAAATTAAAACGATTCGATGTTGTCCCTTGCTTATTTTCATGCTTTCTCCTTTATCTAATTTGTTAATGAGCAATAACGCATTTTATATCGATTTTTTAAAATAGTCAAGCGAAGATTTATTGTTATATTTTAAGCTTTAAATTTTAAATTTATTTTGACAGCGCAGTGCAGCCTGTCGGCACGACTGCGCTGCACTGATTTTGTGCTTTGTGCTTTGAACTTATTTAAGCAACATGTTTTTCCCATACATAAAACGAAAATTTCTGAAAAGCCGCCGGAAGATCGAGGGCGATGATTTTATTTTCGCCAGTTCGGACATCAGTTCGGCGAACCGAAAGATGAAAAGCAAGATGCAAGGAAGCTGGGTCGAGGGCAGCTTTATCAATTATTCCGACGAAGAGCTTGCCAAGCGGAACAAGAATTTTCTCGGGCTAGGCATGACGCCGAATCGGCAGCGGATTTTCCTTTGTCTGGTCATGCTCGGCCTGCTTGTTTTATTCGGTCGAGCAGTATATCTGCAGGCGTTCCTCGGCCAGCATTATCTCGGCGTCGCGGAGAACAACCGGATCAGGGTGCGAAATTTGCCGGCGCCGCGCGGCATTATCTATGATTCCCGTGGCGTGGCGCTTTCGAAAAACATTCCCGGCTTTGCCGTTTACATCGTGCCTTTCGACATGATGGCAAGCGTTGAAAAAGAGAGCGACGCGATTGCTTGGCTGAATAAAAACCTGGGCGACGAAAAAATAAAGGATTCCCTGGAAAGGATAAAATCAATCGGCCCGTATGAGAAGGAATATTACGAACCGGTTTTATTGGCGGACGATTTGGAATACGCGCAGGCCATTGTCATGCGCATCGACAGCGTCAAATATCCGGGCGTGGCGGTCGAAATGGCGGCGAAGCGGGAATATCCGGCCGCCAGCGCGGACAATCGGATTATTTCCAGTCTGTCCCACATTATCGGCTACGAAGGGAAGATTAGCAAGGATGAATATCAGAAGCTTGGCGCCAGTGGCTATTTGCTGAACGACTTTATCGGCAAAACCGGAATTGAAGCGTCCTATGAATCGCAATTGCGCGGCTTGTACGGCAAGGAAGAAGTGGAAGTCGACGCTACCGGCCGAACAGTGAAAATTCTGGCGCAGGAGAACCTGCGAAAAGGCGACAATATTTATCTCAGCATCGATTCCGAGATGCAGGCTAGGCTCGAAGGCGTCATGAAGAGCAGAATGGCGACCATCGGCAAGTCCAAAGGCGTGGCAATCGTGGAGAATCCGAACAACGGGCAGATATTGGCGATGGTCAGCCTGCCTTCTTTTGACAGCAATGATTTCGCCAAAGGCATCTCGCGCGCAAAATACGATCGTCTGCTGAGCGACGACAGCAAGCCGCTTTATAATCGGGCGGTGAGCGGCGAATATCCATCAGGCTCGATCATTAAGCCGGTAATTGCCACGGCCGCGCTGGAAGAAGGAGTAATAAAAGAAAACACGACGTTTGTAAGCGTCGGCGGCGTTCGCATCGGCCAATGGTTTTTCCCGGATTGGAAAGCCGGCGGCCACGGGGCGACAAACGTTCGAAAAGCGCTGGCCGATTCGGTCAATACGTTTTTTTACATTGTCGGCGGCGGCTATCTTGATTTCCCAGGCCTTGGCGTGTATAAAATAAAGGAATACGCTGAAAAATTTGGTTTGAATAAGATTTCCGGCATCGAACTGCCGAATGAAAAAGCCGGATTTTTGCCGACGCCGGAATGGAAGATTGCGGCGAAAAAGGAAGAATGGTACATTGGCGACACTTATCATGAGGCCATCGGGCAGGGCGATCTGCTCGTTACGCCGCTCCAAGTCGTTAATTACGCGTGCGTATTCGCGAATCGCGGCACGTTATACAAGCCGCAGATCGTCATGAAATATTTCAGCCAGGAAAAGAATATGGAAATCGAGGTGCAGCCATCGATTTTGAACACAAATTTTGTTCAGCAGGCGAATCTGGAAGTCGTCAGGCAGGGAATGCGCCAGGCAGTCACGCAGGGCACGGCGAAAATATTGAACGCTCTGCCCGTGTCGGCGGCGGCGAAAACCGGCACAGCGCAATGGCAGGAAGGCAAGAATGCTCATTCCTGGTTTGCCGCGTTCGCGCCGTACGAAAAACCGCAAATCGCCATTGTCGTGCTCGTCGAGGAGGGCGGCGAAGGCACGGCGGCCGCCGCGCCAGTCGCGTTTGAATTTATGAATTGGTATTTTCGAACGTATAAAAAATAAAGAAATTGAAAATTCCGCTTGACTTAAGTCAAAAAAAACTTTTGAAAAGGAAATCGCCGATTGAAGTCGAGTGGAATTTTATTTACCCCTGTGGATAACATTTACAATAAAATTAAAATACGCTATACTTAATTTATAATAATTAACAGGAATCGAGATCAGGTCTGACTGGCCTGTATTTATTTTACTATGCCAAACCAAATCATTTTGACAGCCGAAGGCCGGGAAAAATTGGAAAACGAGCTTCAAGAATTGAAAGGCGTAAAGCGGCCTGACATCATTCAGAAAATCGAACAGGCGAAAGAGCTGGGCGATTTGTCGGAAAACGCCGAATACCATGACGCCAAAGACCAGCAGGGCGTAATCGAATCCCGAATATATGAAATCGAGGACATTTTGAAAAAAGCAATCAATTCCGGCGCCACGGTTTCGCGCGATAAAATCGATATCGGCACGCGCTTTGTTGTTTCCGGTCCGGACGGCAGTGAAAAGGAATACACTCTCGTGGGATTCAATGAAGCCAATCCGCAGGACGGCAAGATTTCAAACGAGTCGCCGATGGGACAGGCGTTCCTCGGCAAGAAGCCGGGCGATCGGGTGGAAGTGGAAGCGCCGAAGGGGAATATCGTCTATAATATCGTTAAGATCAATTGATTGGTTTTGAAAATCAGGGCTGATCGCAATGCCCGGGCAGCGTGAAACACGGCGATTAATTTAAATTCAAAACCCCAGTATTTTTCAATATTGGGGTTTTATGATTTATCGACAGTTCCATTTTTTTAATTTTTGCCTATTAGATTTTTCAATCTGTTGAAAACGCCGGCAGTCAACGCTGGCCTAGCCTGCGTCCGCGTTTCCGGCGCGTCCTGCACGCGCCTTTTTTGCAGCGTTGTCTGCACTTCGCCGGCGCTCGGATAAATCACGTGCTGCTTTCTGCGCCCGAGATTCGGATTGGCAGCGTACCGGTTTTTCAATTTTTCCAATTCGCCGTCCAAAAAAACGATGTATTGCATGATTTTTGGGTCGAGCTCTTTCTTGACCGCTTCCAGGCTGGCGCCGCCATCGCGCAGGCGCCTGACCATCGCATGCATGTAAAACGAACGGCTGGCCAGGGTATTGTCGATTTTCTGCTGAAGCGCCCTGATGATTTCCATCCGGTCGGCGACCGGCAGACTGTCGTCGGTAGAGAGGCGGAGATCAATCGTGCTGATCCAGGGTTCAAGCATGGATCGAAGGATGTTTTGGGAAATTTCAAATTGCTCGCTCTCCGATTCCTGCTCGTGAAAGTGCGGCAGGCGCTTCGGCGCGCGCGAAAGCGTGTTTATTTCGGGCTTTGGCGATTCAAGCATATTGGCGATCAAGATTGACTTATTGATTTATTTCAATCATAATGCCAGCATATCACGATTCCCGATTCTTGTAAACTTTAAAAGCGCGAGCAGGAGAAAATCATGAAGCATAAGGCGCATAGGCCGAGGCAGGTGAAAACTGCCGGCCAAAGTCCGGAGTTGATAAGCCGCCACCGGATCAGTGCAGATGAAATAGTTCAATTTGCGGAACAGTTGCGCGAAAATTTGCAGGCCGGCCGCTCGATCAACGCGTCGCTCAAGATGATAATCGAAAAAAGCAATGGATTTTGCAAGGCGTTTTGCGAAATGATCGAGGAGGCGCGCCAGTTGCGCCAAAAGGAAGGATGCAGCCTGGCCACCGCCCTCGGTCGGTCGTATTTTCCCAAGCTGTTCGTCATGGCGGTTGCCGTGGCCGAATTCAAAACCAGCAATGAAACGCTAATCAAGGCGCTGGCCGAGTATGCCGAGTTTGAAAAAAATCAGCTGGCGCAAGAAAACCATTAAAGCGGATTTTGGCAAAGCCGATCCGCTTTTGCTTTTTATATGCGAATAGTGTATAATTCAGGCATAATATTTTTAATTCATAAAAAATATGAGCGAGCAAAACGAGGAGAAATCGCGGCTGGAAAAACTTGGTAAAATAAAAAAAATCGGCATCAATCCTTATCCGGAAAAATTCGATAAAAAGCAGAGCCTGGCCGAATGCTATGCTTCAAAAGAGGGGACGCCGGTGAAAACCGCCGGCCGTTTGATCATGCTCCGCGACATGGGCAAGCTGACCTTCGGCCATCTGCAAGATTGCACCGGAAAAATGCAGATCGTTTTTCAGATGGATAAGATCGGCAAAGACAATTACAAAATTTTTTTGAAAATAATCGATTTGGGCGATTTTGTCGGCGTCGAAGGCGAAATTTTCCGCACGCACAAGGGCGAACTGAGCGTTCTTGTCAAAGAGTGGACGTTCCTTGGCAAAGCGCTGAAATCGATGCCGGAAAAATGGCACGGCATCAAAGACACTGAAATAAAATATCGCCAGCGCTATCTTGATCTGATTTCAAATCCGGACACGATGAAGCGATTTCAGTTGCGCAGCGATCTGATTAAAACTTTAAGAGAATTTTATTGGAGCGAAGGATTTCAGGAAGTGGAAACGCCGATTCTTCTGCAAAAAGCCACCGGCGCGCACGCCAAGCCGTACAAGACGCGCCACAACGCTTCGGGCCTGGACGTTTTCCTGCGCATTTCACACGAACTGCCGATGAAGGAGCTGATCGTCGGCGGATACGAAAAGATTTTCGAGATCGGCAAGGCGTTCCGCAACGAAGGCATTGATCCGTCGCATTTGCCCGAGCACACGCACGCGGAGCATTACTGCGCTTATTGGAATTACAAGGACAATATGGCGTTCACGGAAAAAATGTTCGATTATCTTTTTAAAGTTTTAAAATTGCCTAAGCTGGTGAGCGTGATCGGTAAGGACGGCATGCGCCAGGAGGTTGATTTCACCACGCCTTGGGACAGGATCGATTACATCGCGCTGTTGAAAAAAGATTGCGGTCTTGACGTTTCCAAATATGACAGCGCGAAAAAATTACTCGCTGATTTGAAAAAAAATAAAATTCAAATCAAAGGCATGGAAAACATGGGCTTGGCAACGCTGGTTGACAATCTTTATAAAAAAGTTTCTCGCCCGAAAATCGTCGGTCCGGTTTTTCTCTACAATTATCCGGTCGAACTGCAGCCGCTCGCCCGCCGCAGCGACAAGGACCAGCGCGTTGTCGAGCAATTTCAACTGGTGATCAACGGCTGGGAAGTAGTCAAGGCTTATTCCGAGTTGGTCGATCCGATCGATCAAGAAAATAGATTTAAGGAACAAACAAAACTTAAAAACGCCGGCGACGCGGAAGCGATGGAAGTGGACGATGAATTCGTGGATGCGATGAAGTACGGCATGCCGCCGATTTCCGGCTGGGGAATGGGCATCGACCGGTTGTTCACGATTTTGACCGGGCAGGAGAATTTAAGAGATGTGGTATTTTTTCCATTGATGAAAGATAAAAAATAGGAGGCAATAATGATCAATTCTGAACGATTGATCGGCGAAAATCTGGAAAAGATGGAAACGGAAATGTGGAAACTGTTGGCCAATGAATCTTGGAACGGCAATGCTCATTATACTGAAATCGCCGGTGAAAAGTGGATTTGCGCCGGCGCCAACGGCTATTACGACCGGGCAAGCGGGAGAATTTTGATTTTTAGCAATTCAAATTTGCCGGATGAATTCAACGGCTTGAGCGCGGTTCAGTTCATTGTTCGCGTCGCCGTGTCATATCTTAATCAGCATGGCATCCGCAGCGGCTTGGTGGTAAACGCCTATTTGGACAAATTATCAATCAGTCCTGGCCGGGAAATAATGTATCAAACGCTCGAACGATACAATTTCAGCCAAGCGGAGAATGATGAAGGCCAAGCTCTGGCAAAAATGATTAACGCTGGTTTGCGCGAGAACAAGCAATCCTGGTCATAAAAATAACCCCGCATCGGCGCGCTGATGCGGGGTTTTTATTTTTTTAAAATGAAATTCCCGCGTCGGAAGACCGAAGCGGGAATTTTGACGGCGGCTGTTAGAGTGCCGTCATGGAGCGCTGGCGGCGAAAGAGCCAGTGGTAGTGCAGCTCGGCGCCGCATTTCACGAGCACTTCCAGCGCGATCACCGGCAGCCACAACGGCCATAAAAACCAGTGAACAGCGTAGTTGTCAACTGTTTTGATTAATTTAATGTAAAATTGAATAAAGTTAGGATGATATTTATAAACAGATATGAATAATTGCGCGCTTTGCAAAAGGTTGAATTTACGCTATTATGATAGCATGCAATATGAAAATATATCTGACAAAAATTAAAATCATGTCCCTGCGGGGAAGTAAAATATGTTTTTATTTTAAATATAATTATTAATTATCAAATATGTTAGATATAAAATTCATCAGAGAAAACATTGATTTATTGAAGGAAATCGCCCGCCATAAAAATATCGACGTTGATTTGGCCAAGCTGATCAAATTGGATGATCAGCGGCGGAAGGCGATGCAGAAAATCGACGAACTTCGCGCGCAAAAAAACGAGTTTTCCAAAAAAATTCCAAGCATGAAGCCGGCGGAAAAAAGCGAAGCCTTGCGCCAAATGAAGGACGTTGACATTGAACAAAACGAATTGGAGGAAAAGTTAAAGCCGATCGTTGAACAGTACAACGAAATGATGCTTCAAGTACCGCAAATTATTGATGAAAGAACGCCGATCGGACACGACGATTCGGAAAACGCGGAAATTTCCCGCGTCGGCGAAGTGCGGAAATTCAATTTTTTGCCGAAAAGCCACGAACAGCTTGGCAAGGATCTGGATATTATTGATTTTGAAAGGGGAGTGAAGGTTGGCGGCGCCCGGTCTTATATTTTAAAAGGCGACGGCGCGCGTTTGGAAGCGGCGATTCTGAAATACGCCGTAGATTTTATCTGTCGCAAAGGCTATACGCTCATGTCCGTGCCGGTTGTCGTTAACAAAGCCTCTTTGACAGGCACGGGCTATCTGCCGGGAGCGGAAGATGAAATTTATCGTTTGAAAAAGGACGACAAATATCTGGCCGGCACGTCGGAAGTGGCAATCGGCGGATTCCATTCGAACGAAGTTTTAGGCGACATTGATTTGCCGAAACGTTATGCCGGCATTTCTGTTTGTTTCCGGCGCGAAGCGGGCGCGTACGGCAAAGACACGCACGGCTTGTACCGCGTGCACCAGTTTTCCAAGGTCGAACAATTCATTATTTGCGAAAACGGCGTGGAACAAACAAAAAAAATGTTCAACGAATTGCTGAATAACGCGGAGGAATTTTTGCAAAATCTCAATATTCCTTATCGCATAATGAATGTCTGCACCGGCGATATGGGCAAGGGAAAATATTACATGAACGATATCGAATGCTGGATGCCGAGCCGTGCCTCGACTACGCTCGGCACAGGCTCTGGCTACGGTGAAACGCATTCCTGCTCGGCGTTTTTGGATTTTCAAGCGCGACGCTTGAATATTCGCTATAAAGATAAGGACGGTAAAATCCGTTTTTGCCACACGCTGAACAATACGGTCGTCGCCACGCCGCGCATCCTGATCCCGATCCTGGAAAATTATCAGAACGCGGACGGCTCGATCGACATCCCGGAAGCGCTGAAGCCGTATATGGATCATCAGGACAGGATCGAAAAGCAGCAAGACAAATGAAATAAGCAACTTCGGATCTCTTAATTGGCTTGTCTCGCTCGTCTTGCTTGCCTGCCTGCCGGTAGGCAGGTTTAACTCGTTTTACTTTGCCTTATGCCCCAGATCAGCAGCAAATACCAAAAAGATTTCAAAAATTTGGATTACAAAAACCCGAGAATAATCCGCGATCAGGCAAAGGCGAAAAGCCGCTGGATAAAGCTTGCGCTCTTGTTTGTTTTCGTAGCCATCGCCGGGCTGGCGTATTTGATCTGGCTTTCGCCGGTTTTCCAAATCAAGCAGGTAGAAATCAGCGGCTTGAACAAGGTGAAGAGGGAAAGCCTGGACAAGATCATCGACCAGTATCGCTTTTCAAGGAAGTGGCTGGCGTTTTCGCGCAACAATTTCTGGATTTTCAATTGCAACGACGTTAAAAACGCCATCGCGGAAAAATATTTCTTCGACGATTTAAAGATCGAAAAGAAACTGTTGAACCGCGTTGAAATCGGCCTGAAGGAAAAAGAATCAACGGTCAATTGGTTTTCAAAAGGCCAGTGCTTTCGTCTTGATCCGTCCGGCCTGGCGATCGAGTATTGCGAGGACAGCGGCGGACTTTTGAAAATACGTAATATGCAAAATAGCGATCTATCGATCGGCCAGCGCGCGATCAACGCCGGCGAATTAGCCGGGATCATTGCTTTCAACGAACAGCTTTCCCGGCTGATAAAAGGCAAATGGACGATCGCGATTTACGAGAAAACCGCCAATTCGCTGATGGCGAAGACGCTGGAAGGCGCGGCGATTTATTTCAATTCGGCGCTGCCCGCCGCCGAGCAGATCGGCCGGCTTGCCGCGCTCATGAATCAGAGCGACATCAAAAGCAATCTGGGCAAAATCAATTACATCGATCTGCGCTTCGGCGATAAAGTTTATTACAAATGATTGACAAAATATTTTCTGCGTGATAATATCGGCGTATTCGCTGAACATTAACATTATCGCAACTATAACGGTTGCTTATCTGATGGAGAAGGAGGATAAAATGTCTGAAAAACAGAAAAAGCACGAATGGGCAGGCGTGGGTCCGGACGGCCGCAATGAGAGGGGAGTGGTGTCGAATTTGGTTCTGGATATTCACAACGCCGAAGTCGCGCGTCAAAAGAACAAGCGCGGACCGACCGACGAGGAGCTCGATGAAATCGTTCGCGGCCCGATCGCGAGCTGGTGAAAGGATAATGATTGTGAAAGTGAAAACAAAAAAGCGTTGCAAAAAAGTATGCGCGTTTTTTGCATGACGAATACTCTTATCAACCATGATCCTGGACATCTGACCGGTGGTTGTTCTTAATTATTGAAAATCAAACCGTCGTATCAATGATATGGCGGTTTTATAATTTTAATAATATTCTTCCGTTCCCTTGTTAATTATTTTACGACACATAAAAGCAGAGCGGTTCGAGAAACAGAGTGTAGAGACGGATTGAAAATTGTTTGGAATAAATATTGTTAATGCTAATAAAGGCGACTTGGCCGGATTGATCCTGATTTCAGTTTAAAAAAAATTAAATTGGTTTTAAAGACAATATTTATGACGTATATGTATGTTAAATCATGTTTAAGGGTCATCTATGTATAGGTGTTCAATTCCCTTGATACATATATATATCCCGATTTGGCATAAAAACGAGGCTTTATATTGCGATTATAGCGTTTATTCTCTTGAACGAATATGATTGCATATAAAAGATTATCCACAAGGATTGATCGTCAATTTGATTTGCGCATGTTATATTTATTGTATATTGTCTCTCTTAATTAGCATTATGCGAAACAATATACGATGCAAATACTATGAATAAATCCACCACCCCTCTTGTTAAACACGTTTCAACGTTTCTTGATTATCTTGATATTGAAAAAGGATTAACATCCAAGACGCAGGAAAATTACGGACGTTTTCTGCAAAGATTCATCAGCTGGTTGAAAGACGACGCCAAAATGGAAAGCCTACTCCCCCATGAATTGAACGCGGAGCATATTTGGCAATATCGCGTATTTCTTTCGCGCAAGACAACATCCAAGCACACAAAGGAAAATTTAAAGAAATCAACGCAGAACTATTATTTGATCGCGTTGCGCGCCTTCCTTAATTTTTTGGCGGAAAAGGACATACTCACTTTGCCGGCGGAAAAGATTAAACTCACAAAGCCGAAGAACGACCGCGTTGTGAATTTTCTCAAGATAGATCAGGTTGAGCGTTTGCTTAGCAGTCCCGACACGTCAAATATCATGGGCCTGCGCGACCGCGCGATACTTGAAACGCTTTTTTCAACCGGATTGCGCGTTGCCGAACTTGCCGCTTTGGATGCCGATCAGTTAAAGATTAATAAAAATCAAACGCTGTTGGAAATCACGGTCGTTGGCAAAGGCCGGCACGTGCGCACGGTTTATTTTTCCGAACGCTGCCTGCTTTGGTTGAAAAAATATCTGGATATGCGCAAAGATTTGGAAAAGCCGCTGTTCATCAATTTTTCATCAATAAAAAAATCGGAAAGCCGGCGCTTGACCACGCGTTCGATTGAAACCATCGTTAAAAAGTACGTTAAGATTTGCGGTTTGCCGATCATGACCAGTCCGCACACGCTGCGTCATTCTTACGCCACGGATTTGCTTATGAACGGCGTTGATCTGCGTCTTGTTCAGGAATTTTTAGGACATCAAGACATTTCCACAACGCAGATTTACACGCACGTGACAAATAAGAAGCTTCGCGATGTTTATCTGAAATATCACCATAGTGGCGGGAAGGAAAATAAATAATTTAAACAACGCGGTTTCACGGACTATACCGTGAAACCGCTTTTATATTTTAAATCTAAAGTGTTTTGCGTTTGATTGGCGTTTAGTTTAGCTCGCCTCGCCCGCCTTGCCGCGAGGCAGGCTATCGCGTTGGTGAAGCGGGCGTTTTTTCGCGTCTTGCTCGAAATGCGCGCCAAGCGTCGCGTCTTTTTTTATTTTGTTTATGTTGCGTTCGATTTGCTTGTAAAACGCCGGATAATGCTGGCGAATGATCCAGTGCCGCTTGTAATATTGCTTGTACGGCAGTTTTTGCAGATGCGCAACTTCATGGCAAATCGTTCGAATCAAGCCGTTGAAGCTTTTCGGCTCCATTTTTTTCGGCGTATAAATATCCAATCCGATAATTCGTTTTCGCAGGTTAATATATCCTTTCAAATATCGGCCTTTGGTAATTTTGCCTTTGCGTTTGATTATTCTTAGCGTAAGCCCGTCGGCTTTCAAAATCGCGCAGACCTTATTGAACAGTAATTGAACTAGCTGTTCATGTGAATTCATAAAAATAATATAATCCGAATAAAAAGAGAAATCCGAATTCTCTGAATGCAAACAACAGATGTCATTTAATCTTAAGTATATTCGGATAGTTTTAAATTTAAATTATCTTACGGCAAATAATCCAGTGGATTCACCGGTATTCCGTTCGCGCGCACTTCGAAATGCAAATGCGGGCCGGTGGTTAATGGTCCGGCGCCCGGCGTGCCGGGCATGCCGCCGGTCAGGCCGATTATTTCGCCACGGCTGACATATTCGTCCGTTTGAACGAAAATTTTGCTCACGTGGCCGTAGACCGTTGACAGCCCGCTCGCGTGCAAAATGGCGATGTAGCTGTAGCCCATTCCCCCGTTTTTCACATTGAGAACATAGCCTTCAAGTGGCGCGGCGATCGGCGAGCCCTGTTTGGCGCGGATGTCGATTGCCGGATGCTCGAAAATGTAGCGGAACGGATATTCCGGATCATGGAAATATGTCGTAATCGCGTTGACCGGCACCGGCCAGGTCAATTGCCCGCCCAGCAGAGCCGGACGCTGACTCTCGCTCAGCCTGGCGCGCGCCTTTTTTTCCAGATTGGCGATTTCACTGCTGATCGCGTTTTGTTCGGCCAGCGCTTTCTGATAAAGCGCGCTGTATTTTTTTTCCGAATTCTGCGTCTGCGCCAGCAGGTTGTTCTTGTATGTTTTTTGTCCAGAAAGCTCTTCCTTCTGCAACGTCAGATTGTTTTTTAAACTCAAAAGTTCGCTGTTTTTGATTTCCAGATCGCGCTGTTTGGATTGCAATGATTTCTTTTCGCCTTTCAAATCGACGAGCGATTGCGCCAGCTTGTTTTGCAGCTCCTTCGAATATTCCAGCTGGCTGAAGTAATCGGACAAAGAATTGTTTAAAATGAAAATTTTCAGGCTGTTGTCATGATCGTTTTTATAAATGTCCTGAAGCGTCGCGGCCAGGCTGATTTGGCGCTGGCCGATGTCCTTTTCCTTGCTCGAGATTTGCATCTGCATGTCCTTTATCTCGAGCTGAACGGCGGCGATCCGCGCGGCCGTTTCCCGCAGGTCGAGCTCGCTTTTGGCGATCTGGCTTTGCAATATCGAAAGCTGGTTTTTCAGCGTGGCCGCTTCCCTTTTCTTCACGTCGATGTTCTGCTGGTAAACTTCGATTTGCTTTTTCAGTTGCTCGATCTCCTGTTTCTTGCCGTTGAGCAGTTCGGTGATTTCCGCGGACGTTTCGGCGCCGGCGGCCAGCGGCAAAATAAAAACGCAAACGCCGGCAATAAGCATTTTTATCGCTTTAAATTTGATTGCGATTGAGCGGTTGTTCATCGATACTATTATATCAGAAAAGGTCAAACGTTTGAAATTTGAGACTGTGCAAACATAATCCGAATAATAAAAATCCGAATGCTCCGAATATTCATTAGATGTTTTACTGTGGTGGTTTTATTCGGAGAATTCGGATTTCTGGCTTTGATTCGGATTAGATTAATTTTGTAATGGCTTCATTGATTCTTTCCAGTGTTTTGCTTTTGCCCAAGGCCGCGGCGATCTCAAACGGTCCTGGCGATTGCTCTTTTCCCGACAACGCGAAACGCATGGGCCAGAGCAGGTCGCCGGCACCGATATTGTTCGCGGCGATGAAGCCGTTGATCGATTTTTCCAGCCTTTCTTTTGTGAAATCGGCGATTAAGGTCTTTTTCAGCAATTTCGCCAGCCGGGACAGGTTGGCAAGCGTTTTCTCTTTGTCCGATTTTTTCCAAACCAATTTTGCGGCGTCGTATTCCAGATCTTTCTTGAAAAAATATTCAACCGCCGCTGAAATGTCGGACAGCTTTTTAATGCGCGATTGTTCAAGCGCCAAAATGTTTTTAACGTAAGCCGGCTTCACTTTCTCGTTGGTCGCGTTGATCAGAATTTTTTCTTTTTCTTTTGTAATTAAATTCGCGGCGAATAAAAATTTTGCGCATTCGTTGTAAAATTCGTCAACAGACATTTTGCGAATGTACGCGCCGTTGATCCAGTCCAGCTTGTCGATGTCGAAAATAGCGCCGGATTTATGCACGCCGTCAAGCGAAAATTGCTTTACCAATTCTTCAAGCGTGTAGATTTCCTGCTCCGTGCCGGAATTCCAGCCGAGCAAAGCGATAAAGTTGATGATCGCGTCTTTCAAGTATCCTTTGTCGATGAATTCCTGGACATTGGTGTCGCCGTCGCGCTTGCTCAATTTTTTCCGCTGTTTGCTCAAAAGCTGGGGCAGATGCGCGAATTGCGGCGGCTGCCAGTTGTACGCTTCGTACAGCAATGCGTATTTCGGCGTGCTTGAAATGAATTCTTCGCCGCGCATGATCTGCGAAATTTTCATCAGATGATCGTCGATCACGTTCGCGAAATTGTAAGTCGGATAGCCGTCGGCTTTCAGCAAAACGAAATCGTCCAGATCTTTTGAGTTTACCGATATTTCCCCGCGGATCAAATCGGAAAATAAAACGGTTTTATTTTCCGGCATTTTGAAGCGCACGACATGAGTCGCGCCGCCGTTGATCATCGATTTCACTTCGTCCGGCGACAGATTGCGGCAGAAGTTGTCGTATTTCGGCGCCTGTTTGTTTTTAATTTGCTCGTTGCGCAGATTTTCCAAGCGCTCCTTTGAACAGAAGCAATGATATGCTTTGTTTTTCTCCAATAAAATTTGCGCGTGTTTTTTGTAAATATCCAGCCGCTGCGATTGCGCGTACGGCCCAAATTCGCCGCGCTCTTTGATTTTTCCGTCCTTGGTCAGGCAAGGGCCTTCGTCGTTTTCAAAGCCGGCCCAGCGCATGACGCGCAGCAAGTCCTCCACCGCGCCCGGCACGAGCCGAGTTTGATCCGTATCCTCGATCCGGATGATGAATTGGCCTTTGTAATGCTTGGCGAAAAGATAATTGTACAAAATAGTGCGCAGCGTGCCCATGTGCACGAAGCCGGTCGGGCTGGGGGCGATGCGGACGCGGACGTTGGAGAGATTTAAATTATCCATATTTATTTAACGAGATGAACGGGATAAACGAGATTGTCCAGACACAACTATCTAGTAAATCGCGTTTATCTCGTTTATCACATTTATCTCATTTCTCTATTTTATTATGAATAATTCAATTATATATGAAAATTATTGTTTTGTGAAGATTGTCTCCGCGCATTGTCGGATTCTGAATCCCTTGCACTATGCAAGTTTGCAAGTGCAGGGCGCGGCAAGTTCAGAATGACAATGCGCGTCGTTTTGTGAAGTATTGTGTTTTTTGTTTGCTCATATCTACGTTAGTTCATTCGTTTTTCCGTTTTTTCGTTTATTCTGCATAATGCCTGTACATTATAACACACAATTCACTCTAAATTTAGTAATTAATTTGTTTAACCGACAGCGGCTATTGACAAAATTATTAAAGTGTGCTATAATGTTCAGTTCATTCGCAAGTTGCGAAGAATGTTATTTAAACAATTTTTTTTGAAAAAGGAGAACGAAATGAAGAACGAAAACGAAACCAGTACTTCGATCGCCACTGCCACCGTCTTCGACAGTGCCACCATGGCCTTCACCGTCAAACAGCTCATCGAGTTGAACAACGGCACCAACCTCCCTCTGATGGACGGCAGCACCATCCTGGACGCCAGCTTCGTGAATCTTCGGGACATTCAGAACCCGAAGATCGTCGAGCTGGTCACGTTGAAGGTCGAAGAGACCTACTGCGTGAAAATTCCGGACGGTTACGCGGCAAGCGGCGCCACCCTGCTTCTCTCTTACGAGGGTGCCAATACCCTTCTGAAGAAATTCGGGATTCTGAATCCGGTGCCCATGACCTTGGCCAAGGTGCTGAGGAAGCGGGCAGAGGAAGACGCCGCGGACCAGGAATGGAAGGACGTGCTGGCCCCCATGATCGGCAAATACGACGACAGCCGGCCATTCCAGCCCTGGGCCAGCAAGAAGGATATCCTGGCCAAGGATATCGCGGATATCCTGCCGTTCAACGGCACGATTCCCTCGGACGAACTGGAAAGGTTCCAGTCCAACCGTAAGGAGTTCGAGCCGTCCTTCGAGAAGTACATCGACGCGCTCAACCCGACCGACAAGTTCAGCGTGTTTCTGGATCGTTTCGCAGACTTCTGCGATGACTGGAAGAAGGCCGGGAAGTGGGCGCCGCGTCTGCCCATGCTGAACGTCGTGGCGCGGGAGTTCGGCTACGGCAACTTCCGGTTCATGTGCGTGCACAGCGCGCACTACGAGCTGGTGGAGCAGCTTCACAACGAGCTGAACTTCCGGCTCGCCGGTCGGCACGACGGCTACCGCTTCTGGCTCTGGGTCAAGTATCAGGACCGCCTGGCCAGGAAAGAAGCCGCTTTGCTCGAGTCGTTCGGCAAGAACGAGGTCGTGGCCACCAACTTCGGCGACCTGCTGGCCGCCGCTCCGGTCGTCGATAAAGGCGACCGTCGGCGTAAGCACGAGGACCGCAAGCAGCCTCGCACAGGCCGCAATGGCAAGCGCTGGAGCGGCAAGGGCGGCTTCGAGATCGAGGATCGCGACGACGACAACTAGTTCATTAACTAGTTCATTCCCGCCGGCAATTTTTCTTTAAGCATCTCAGAAAATTCTGCGCGCAAGATTCAAAACCTTGCGCGTTTTCCTTTTAAAAAATTGACAATTTTTTTCCGATATAATATCATTCATTTGTAAAGGCCTGTTCTTTTCACACCGCCCCTCCCCTTCCCTCATTTAACAGCAAAGGAGGCAAGAAAGATGGATAGAAGAATCAGAATCAAAGGAGGAGACCAGGGGGATTCGATATGCGAAATCAGCAATACGTTTTGGCCGATTTTCTTCTCGCTGAAATTGACCCAGAAGTTCATCGGGCAGACCACATGCTATTGCCTGACGAACGCACGCACGCGGACGCAGATCGTTTTCGTCTATCCCGAGCTTAATTATTCGGATTTGCCAAAGGTGGATGAAATCACCTCGGCTTTTCCAGTGCGAGAAAGCGGCGTGATATTAAGCGCCGCGTCCGTGCCGATAAACGAATTGCGAATAATCACAGGCGTCCATGTCGATGATCTCAAACTTCAGGACCGGCGTTTGATTGTGATCCAGGCCGCCTGGTACGATCTTGAAAAGGCCAGGTTTTGCGACAACAAGGTTTACGGCTTTGATCTTCCCGCATGTGAATGCGGCAAATTAATTTTATCTTCGGATAATCACGTGATCATGCATCAGAAAAAGATCGACGGAATGGTGAAAATTATCGCGCTGATTCGCATCGGAAAGATAATTGAATTAAATTCGAACGTGCAAATCAAAGCGAAAGCGGATGAAACCGGCGACCTGATCGTGCATTACGCAGAACGGGCAAGAGAGTCGGACGGCAATATACTGCAGTGAAAAAAAACAACGAATATTCTTCAATAAGGATATTCGTTTTATTTTTCTCCCGCACAACCTGCCTGCTCGCCGTCGCGTAGCCGCTATGGCGGAGCACGGCTGGCAGGCAGTCGAGTGCGGGGTAATTATTACTTTACCCCTGACTCGTTGTCAGGGAGTTATTGATCAGGTTATTCAAGATAATTAATAATCTTTGCGGCGAAAGGCCGGCGGTGCGGATGGATGAGCTGGATGAGTTCATTCTTGTCAACCCATTTAATCTCTTCCACCTCCGCGCTTTTTGCGATGTGAATGTCTTTGTCTTCGCCGATGAAGTCGAAAACAAGCGCGGTTTGTTCTTGTCCCTTATATCCTCGAAGCAGTTGAGCATAGCGCGGCCAGACATAGCTGTTTTTCTCCGGGATTTTTTTTATCAAGCGCAAAAAATTCGGCGCGATGCCGAGCTCTTCGTTCATCTCGCGCAAAGCGGATTTTTCCAGGCTCTCGCGTTCGTCAACGCCGCCCTGGGTGAATTGCCAGTGATTTTCAAAATGCGCGTTTTTTTGGATTAAATATTTGCCTTCCTTATTCCTCAACACGCACAGGACGTTCGGCCGCATGGCCGTCATGATCCGGAATTTCCACGCATGGCAGGCCAGGAAAAAATCAGCGGTCGCGTGCTTGATCCGCATCAGTCTTTTCGGCTCGAGGTAAAAGCGGTAAAGCCATTCCAGGCCGATCTCGCGCATCACTTTCGGCGCGCGCTTCTTCTTGCCGGTGAAAAAGTCAAACGCGCCGCCCACGCCGACGGCGACCTTTACGCTTGGCAGCAATTTAATGAATTTATTGATCCAAATCTCCTGCGCCGGCATGCCCAGCGTAACGAATAAAACTTTCGGGCTGAAATCGTTGATGTCGTTTAGAACGTCGTCGCAATCCAGGAATTTTTTGATGTTCAAATCCCCTGTTTTGAATTTAACATTCGGATATTTTGTTTTGAACAGTTTGTTAATGTCTTCGACTTTTGCAAGCGAATCTTCCCGCCTTAGAATATAAACGCTGTGACCATTCTTTTCGCATGACTCGAGCATCTTGGCTGACAAATCCGTGCCGGTGATTCTGTTTTCCAGTTTTTCGCCCAGGATAATCGCCCCGAATTTCAAACCGAAGCCGTCGGGAATGTTGATGTCGGCGGAATTGAGAATGTTGCGGTATTCTTCGTCTTTCGACGCCTTCAGGCAGATTTCCGGGTTTGGCGTAAAGATTTTCAATTGCTTGTCTGAATTGTCCGAACACAAAAGTTGTTCAATGTTTTTTAATATCAAATCGATCGGCAAGTCGTCGATTTTAACGCCGAGGATGATCGCTTTGTTCTGGAATTCCATAGGTTTCAGAATGGAAGTTGGATATTGGATATTAGAAGTTGGAAAGAAATTATTGATTGATGTTCGTATCCTGGGTTTAAACAGCCATTTTAATTATAACGCGAAATCTGGTAAAATGGAAGTATGAAACAGACGCTATTTTATGCTCGAACGGCGAACAAGGTTGTCCAATGCCGGGCATGCTGCCATTTTTGCGTTATTGCGGATAAAAAATTCGGCATGTGCAAGGCAAAGAAAAACGTAGGCGGCCGGCTCTACAGCCTGAACTACGGCAAATTGATCGCCCGGCGAATCGATCCGATCGAAAAAAAGCCGCTTTATCATTTTCTTCCGGGCAGTTTCGCCTATTCAATCGCCAGCCCTGGCTGCAATTTTCACTGCCTGAATTGCCAAAATTCGGAAATATCGCAAATCGGCAAGGCCGGCGACCGACTGCCCGGCGTTTTGGCCCGGTCCGGCGATGTCGCGTTGGCGGCGCTTCATAGCGATTGCCGGAGCATTGCTTATACATATACCGAACCGACCGTATTTGTCGAATTCGCTTTGGAAATAATGAAGCTGGCGAGAAAGCGCGGATTGAAAAACGTCTGGGTGTCCAACGGCTATTTTTCCAATGAGACCTTCAACGCGATCTTGCCGCATCTTGACGCGATTAACATCGATTTGAAATTTTTCACTGATAAATGCTACCGGAAAGTCTGCGGGGCGAGTTTGAAACCGATCCTGGAAAATATCGAGCGGGTTTGCCGAAGTAAAATTCATGTTGAAATAACAACGCTCGTCATCCCCGGCCTAAACGACAATGAGCGTGAACTCGGCTGCATCGCTGAATTCATTGCCGGCTTAAATCTGAATATCCCTTGGCATATCTCCGCGTTTCACCCGGCTTACAGATTGCGCGCCCTGCCGTCCACGCCGGCCGAATCTCTGGATTTGGCTTGTCAGATCGGAAAAAGCGCCGGGCTACATTATGTTTACGCGGGAAATGCCGTCGATCCAATCAAACAAAACACCTATTGCCAGGCTTGCGGCGAATTGCTGATCAAACGCGATGGCTACGCAATTTCCAATAAATTGGCTGAACCGTTTTGCCCGAAATGCGGAGCGGCGATCGCGATTATTCTGTAAAGGCGAGGCGTTTGACAAAAAAACAGCGCTTTCCTATAATGAATTGGCACTCTATTAAGTTGACTGCTAATTACTTATGCGTCAATGGCATATACAAGTTTCAAGCATATTTTGCATTTTGAACTTTGTATTTTGCGCTTGATTTAATATATGGATATCAACAAATTCACCATGAACAGCCAGCAGGCTATGCAAGCGTCGCAGGCCGCGGCGTTCGAATACAAACATTCCCAGGTCGATACGATCCACCTGCTTTACGCTCTGCTTCAACAGGATCAAAGCATCGTGCTCACAGTGTTAAAAAAAATGGAAGTGCCTTTCGAGCAGCTGATCGCCGATGTCGAAGCCAATTTGAAGCGCATGCCGAAAAGCCAGATGAAGCAGCCGACCATGGCCGGCCAGGTTTTCATCACTCCGCAGATGAATTACGCGATGGTGAGCGCGGAAAAAGAAGCGAAGAAGCTCGGCGACGAATTCATCAGCACCGAGCACCTTTTCCTGTCTTTGCTGCAAGTCGATTCGCTCGCCGCGGAAATTTTGATTTCCTACGGCATCGATTATAACGCGGCGCTGAAAATATTGGCCGAAGTGCGCGGCGGACAGCGGGTTGATTCGCCCGAGCCGGAAAGCAAATACCAGGCGCTGGAAAAATACACGATCAATCTGACGCAGATGGCGCGCGAGGAAAAACTGGACCCGATCATCGGACGCGACGAGGAAATACGGCGCGTGCTTCAGGTTTTATCACGTCGAACAAAAAATAATCCGGTGCTGATCGGCGAGCCGGGCGTGGGCAAGACCGCGATCGCCGAAGGATTGGCCCAGCGCATTGTCTCTTGCGACGTGCCGGAAAATTTGAAGAACAAGGAAGTTTTGAATTTGGACATCGGCAGCCTCATCGCCGGATCGAAATTCCGCGGCGAATTCGAGGAACGTTTAAAAACCGTTTTAAGCGAAATCCGAAAAAATAAGGACAAATACATTATTTTTATCGACGAATTGCACACGATCGTCGGCGCGGGCGCGATCGAAGGCAGCCTGGACGCGTCAAACATGCTGAAGCCGGCTTTGGCGCGCGGCGAATTGCGCTGCGTAGGCGCGACGACTTTGAAGGAATATCAGAAATACATTGAAAAAGACGCGGCTTTGGAAAGAAGGTTTCAGCCGGTTTACGTCGCCGAGCCGAGCCTGGACGACGCGATTTCGATTTTGCGCGGCATCAAGGAAAAATACGAAGTGCACCACGGCGTGCATATCACGGACGACGCGATCATCGAGGCCGCCCGCCTTTCGCAGCGCTACATCACCGATCGGTTTCTGCCGGACAAGGCGATCGATCTGATCGACGAAGCCACTTCCGCGCTCCGCATCGAGCTTGACAGCATGCCGATCGAGCTTGATCAGTTGAAGCGCAAAGTAAAAAAACTGGAAATTGAAAAGCAAGCGATCAGCCGCGAGAAAAGCGCTGACGTTAAAAATAAACTGCGCGACATCACCAAGCGCCTTGAAGAATTGAAAGAAAAAGAGCATGAGCTTGAACTGCATTGGCGCAAGGAAAAGGAATTGATCGTGCAAATCCAGGATTCGAAAAAGCAGATCGACAAATTGAAGCAGGAATCAGAAATTTTGGAAAGAAAAGCGGAATACGACAAAGTCGCGGAAATCCGTTTCGGCAAGATTCCGGAAAACGAGAAAAAAATCAAAACATTGCAGGCGAAGCTGCGCAAATTGCAAGCCGGCCCGGGCGGCCATAAGATTTTAAAGGAAGAAGTTACGGCCGAAGACATCGCCGCGGTTGTTTCAAAGTGGACTGGCATTCCGGTGTCGAAAATGCTGCAGAGCGAAATCGAAAAATTGGCGCATGCGGAAACCGATCTTTCCAAGCGCGTTGTCGGCCAAGAGCGCGCGATTCAAGCGGTGGCGAACGCTTTGCGCAGATCGAGAGCCGGAATTTCAGAGGAAAACCGGCCGATCGGTTCATTCTTGTTCCTCGGCCCGACCGGCGTGGGCAAGACCGAATTGGCGCGGGCGCTGGCGGAATTCATGTTCAACAGCGAGGATGCTGTTGTTCGCGTGGACATGTCCGAATACATGGAGAAGCACGCCGTCTCGAAATTGATCGGCTCGCCTCCTGGCTACGTTGGTTATGATGAAGGCGGGCAATTGACCGAGCAGATCAGGCGCCGGCCCTACTCCGTCGTGCTGTTCGATGAAATCGAAAAAGCGCATCCGGAGGTTTTCAACATGCTTCTGCAACTCCTAGACGACGGCCGCCTGACTGACGCGAAAGGCCGCACGGTTAACTTTAAAAACACGGTGATCATAATGACTTCGAACATCGGCAGCGACATGATCCTGGAATCGCTGAACAAGAGCGACCTTGGATTCAGCAGCCACAGCGTTTCGCAAAAGGAAAATACCGACAAGAAAATAATGTCCATGCTGAAAGATCATTTTCGGCCGGAATTTCTGAACCGCATCGACGAAATCATCATTTTCGACGCCTTGTCCAAAGCGGACATCAAGCAAATCGTCGACTTCCAGCTCGCCAAGGTGGCCAAGCGATTGGCAGGCAAGGACCTCGATATCGCCTTCACGGACGCGGTGAAAAATATGCTGGCGGACGAAGGATTTGATCCGGCGTTCGGCGCGCGGCCGCTCAAGCGCTTGATTCAAAATAAAATTCTCGACCAGCTGGCACTGCAGATTATCAAAGGAACGGTGAAAAATAAAATCAAAGTGGATTATCAGGGAGGAAAAGTGGCGTTTAAATAAAGGAAATAAAATGTAACAGGCACTTCCATACTATGTACTATGGAAGTGTTTTGTTTGACGATTAACGCAGGTTGCATGTTTAACCATTATTTTGTATAATTATCTTATGCCTAAACTAAAAATCATCTTATCCATTTTTACGATTTTATTCGTAATCGCGCCGTTGAACGCTTTGGCTTCTGATTTTGACAATGGCAACATTATCGTTGACAAGGATTTGACCAATTACAATTCCATGTCGCTTACTGATATTCAAGATTTCCTGATGAAAAAGTCCGGCACGCTGGCGCAATATTCAACCTTGAACAAAAATGGTGTTCAAAAAAGCGCCGCCGAAATAATCTACGACGCCAGCCAGGAATACAAGATCAATCCGCAATTCCTCTTGGTCATGCTGCAAAAGAACAAAGCTTGGTAGAAGACAACAGCCCGACTCAGAAACAATACGACTGGGCAATGGGATACGGCATTTCCGACGATTCGAATATGAATGATCTGGCCGTGCAAAAATACAAAGGATTCGGAATCCAAGTGGATTACGCCGCCGGCTGGCAGCGCTGGTGCATTGACAACGCGAACAACGGCTGGCTGAAAATAATCGGAAAAATTTACAATATCGACGGCCAGCGCGTCGCCCTGCAAAATCAGGCAACCGCTAATTTGTACAACTATACGCCGCACGTATCCGGGAATTACAATTTTTGGAAAATTTGGAATCGCTGGTTTACCCAGTCTTATCCGGACGGCACGCTTTTGCAGGCGGACAGCGACCGGAAGGCCGTTTGGATCATTTTAGACGGCCGGCGGAGGCTCTTCGCGTCCAAGACCGCCTTGCTGTCGCGCTACGACATTAACAAAATTATCTTGGTCAGCGAAAACGAGCTTGAGAAATATGAGATCGGCAAACCCATCAAATACCCGAATTATTCGATTTTGAAATCGCCTTTCGGCAACGTATATCTCCTGGTCGGCGACACTCTGCGCAAATTCGAATCGGACAAAGTCTGGCGCACGCTCGGCTTCAATCCGGAGGAATTCGTGGCCGCGCCGATGGAAGATTTCGCCTTGTTTGCGGACGGCGAGCCGATTACATTGTCCAGCGCATACCCGACTGGCGCTCTTTTGCAGGACAAGGCCACCGGCGGCGTTTTCTTTGTCCAGGACGGCGTCAAATATCCGCTCATCGCGAAGGATATAATGCTGATCAATTTTCCGCATAAAAAAATCATCCGCGTCGCCAGGGATGAGCTGGACAAATATGCCGACGGCGACAGCGTCAGGATCCGCGACGGCGAGATAGTGCGCACGCGGGAAAACTCGGCGGTTTTCGTCATTTCCGATGGCAAAAAGATGCCGATTGCGTCAATGGAAATTTTCGAGAAGCTGGGATTTAAATCGAAAAACATCCGCCTGGTCGACGAAAAGAGTTTGTCCAATCTGCCGCAAGGAAATTATCTTGAATTAGAATTTAAAAAATAATCACGACTAATCAAGTTGATCAGTGGCAAATCACGCCTGCCCTGAACTCCGAGTTGTCTCCCCTGAGCTCCGAACCTGTCGAGGAGTCGAAGGGTATCGAGGAGTCGAAGGGTTGATCATGTTATTATATTGACCTTTGGAAAGTTATTCACAACATGATGGGATATCTCACACAACTGATTTGTCCAAAATAATTTAAATCTTTATTGAGAACTACATATGCTCGTGTTCGCCGCCATCGTCCCCCATCCGCCGATTCTAATTCCCCAGATCGGCAAGGACAATCTGAAAAAATTAAGAAAAACAATCGCCGCTTTTGATATTCTCGAGGAGGATTTGAACGCGGCGCGCCCGGAAACGCTGATCGTCATCACGCCGCACGGCGATTTGAGCTACGAAACTTTCACCATCAACACGAACCAGAAGTACCGGGCGAATTTCCAGGATTTCGGCGATTTTTCCACCGAGCTCGAATTCAAGGCGGATTTGCAATTGATCAACGAATTGCGCGCGAAAAACGAGGTAAGCCTGCCGATCCAGCTCATCAGCCAGCCAAATCTGGATCATGGCGCCAGCGTGCCTCTGTACTATCTGACGCGGAAAGAAAAAAATCGAAAAATCGTGCCGATCAATTACAGTTTTTTGAATTACGCGAAGCACATCGAGCTCGGCGCGGCCATGAAAGAAGCGGTTTTCGCGTCGGACAAGCGCTGCGCGATCATCGCCTCGGGCGATTTGTCGCACCGCCTGTCGCTGCGGGCGCCGGCCGGCTTTTCGCCGAGGGCCAGGGAGTTCGACAAAAAGCTGATCCAGCTGCTGAAAAAGAAAAACGTCGACGCTATTGCGAACATCGATCCGGCGCTCATCGAGGATGCCGGCGAGTGCGGGCTCCGCTCAATCTTGATTTTGCTTGGCGCGATCAGAAACATGAATTACGATTTCCAGGTTTTAAGCTATGAATGGCCTTTCGGCGTGGGATATTTGGTCGGCGAATTCAAGATTTTATAAACAAGCGGCAAATCCGGCGGCTCAATCGGCCGGATTTTATTTTTTTGTGATATAATGCTAATGTAAAGCTATGATGAAAATCGCGAAAATCATCCCATATAAAAAGCTGCCGCGCGGAATGGACTATCTAGACTATTTGATCCCGCCGGAATTGGCGGATCTGGTTAAAACAGGCAGCTTCGTTCGCGTGCCGTTTCGCGCGGGCAAGCTTCTCGGCTTGGTCGCCGGCTTTTGCGATAAAAGCGAGTTTGCCCATTTAAAATCCGTTTTATCAGTTGAAGATTCAATGCCCTGCCTGCCGGAATACCAGATCAAGCTGCTGAATTGGTTTTCCCGCTACTATTATTGCTCGCTGAGTTCAGCGCTCAAGCTCCTTCTCCCTGATAAGCCGAAAAAGAGCGCCGCCTTGAAAGACAAGAAAATCGAGACTGTGAGTTATGCATTAGAAAAAAATCAGCAGATCAGCCGGCTGGCTGAACAAATTTATTGTTCAAACGAAAAGCGGTATTTATTGTTTCCGGAAAATATAAAATACAAATATCTTTTTTTTAAGGATTTATGCGGCCGCAGTTTATCAGAAAATAAGCAAATTCTAATCTTGTTTCCGCAAAAGATTAAAATCGATGAATTTTATCGCTGCCTTGATGGCAAACAAAGACAAGCCGCGGCAATTCTGACGAACGAGATGCACAGTTCAAAAAATAAATACTACGATATTTGGCAACAAATATTAGAGAATAAGAAGCAAATCATTATCGGCGCCCGCTCGGCGATCTTCGCTCCCTTGCCGAATGTTTCGATGATAATCGTTGACAACGCCCACTCGTCCGATTACAAATCATGGGACCAGAATCCGCGATACAATGCGATCAATGTCGCGAAAAAAATCCAGGAGTGGACCGGCTGCAAGCTGATATTGTCCAGTTTGTCGCCCCGGATCGAGGACGCTTATGAAGCGAAAAATCATCAAGCGCAATCGATAAACATAAACTTAAAGGATTTATCGGAAGTTGAAATCGTGAATTTAAAAGAAGAGCGCAAAAGCGGCTTCACCTATTTGAGCGGCGCTTTGCTTGAAAGCGTGGAAGAAACGATTAGAGAAAATAAGAAAGTCGTTTTGATCGTCAATAAAAAAGGCCTGTTCAGCTATTTATACTGCAACGATTGCAAAAAAGAAGCCGAATGTCCCGGCTGTCGTCTGCCGATGACTGTTGCCAACGACAAAGAGCTGGTTTGTTATCATTGCCAGCATCGGATTCCGATTCATTTAACCTGCCCTTATTGTCAAAGCACTGATTTAAAACGGTTGGGTGTTGGTTTGGAAAGCATAAAAGCGGAAATAAAAAAACGTTTCAGCGGCGATCTGATCAATGTCGTGACCAGCCAGGCTTTAAAGAATGAAATATGGAACAGCGTGGGTCTGCTCGGATACGTTTACATCGACAGCTTGGCGTATCTTTCCGATTTTAATTCGAATTTTGAATTATACAGTTCGATTAAAGAAATTAATTCGGCGGCGAGAAGCTATGGCGACAATTTGAGAATAATTTTGCAAACTTGCTTTTCGGAAAACATCGCGATGAAGAACGTCAATTCCAATTATAAAAAATTTTACAGCGAGGAAATTGAAAACAGGCAAGCGTTCAATTATCCGCCGTTTTCCAGTTTGATCAAATTGTTTTTTCAACACCCGGACAAAAAAGTTTGCGAAAAAGAAGCGGAAAATCTGCATCGCATTTTAACGCAAGAAATCAGCGGCAGAGCGCTGGCGATCACTGATCCGTATCCGCATTACGCTATGAAAGTCCGGCGCCGCTACCGATATCAAATCGCGATATTTTTGCCCAAATTAAGCCTGCCGGAGGAAAACGCGCTGCTTTCCTTCGTCCCAAATCATTGGATTATTGATAAAGACCCGGTTTTCCTGCTATAATGGATTAAATCTATGCAGAGGCCGATCTTAACCGCGCCGGACAAGCGTCTGCGCATGCGGTCAAAAAAAATTAGCGCGAGAGAAATAAAGTCGGGAAAAATACAGCGGCTTATTTTCGATTTGGTCGAGACGATGATGGACAAAGACGGCATCGGCCTGGCCGGGCCGCAGATCGGCGAGCTTTTGAGCGTTATTGCGGTGCAGCACAAGGACGAAGCGATCGTTTTGATCAATCCGAAAATCTGCGGCAAATCCTTCGGCAAAATCGTAATGGAAGAAGGCTGCCTCAGCGTGCCCGGCGTGTTCGGCTTGGTCAAACGGCCGAAGTCGATCCGCGTCAAAGCGTTCAATCAAGAAGGCAAGGCGGTTGATTTCAAGGCGGACAGCATTCTTGCGCGCGTGATCCAGCACGAGGTGGATCATCTTGATGGGATTCTTTTTATTGATAAACTTCAAAAGTAACTTTTTTCTCTTTTACTTTTTGGCGGCAAAAAGTAACAAAAACCGCCGGGGCTTCGAATGCGCGAGTGTTGTTCGTTGTCCGTCGTGTTGGCAATGGCGCACTCCGCCCCGGACCCCGCGGAGGTGAAATGTAAATCACAATAAATATAAAACATGAAAAATATAAAGATAATATTCTTCGGGTCGTCCGACTTTTCAATGCCGATACTTTTGAGATTGTTCGAAAACTTCAACGTTTGCGCCGTAGTAACGGAAAGCGACAAGCCGAGCGGCCGGAACAAAAAGATCGCTCCCCTGCCGGTAAAAATCATCGCTGAAGAAAAAAATATTCCGGTTTTGCAGCCGGATAATTTAAAAAATGAAGATTTTTTCAATAAAATAAAATCTTTCGACGCCGATTTGATGGTGACCGCGAGCTACGGAAAAATATTGCCGGAATCGATCATTAATTTGCCGAAGCATGGAAGCTTGAACGCGCATCCGTCGCTTCTGCCGAAATACCGCGGGCCGTCGCCGATCCAATCCGCTTTGCTTGATGGCGAAAAAACAACCGGCTCGACGATTATTCTGATGGATAATTCAATGGATGGCGGCGACATTTTAAATCAGACGGAAATGGAAATTAGCGAAGACGAAGATTACGTTTCATTGGAAAAAAAACTGGCCGAGCAATGCGCGGAACTTTTGGTTAAGGTTATACCGAATTACATTGATTCGAAAATCGAGCCGCAAGCGCAGAATAACGACAAAGCCACCTATTGCCGGAAGATCAGCAAGAAAGACGGCCGCATTGATTGGCAAAAAACGGCTGCGGCAATTTCCGGGCAAATCAAAGCGTTTGCCAAATGGCCGGTCGCCTATTCATTTTATAAAAATCAAAAAATCGAGATTTTGAAAGCCGGATTGACAGAATTAACAATAACCGTTAAATTTAAGTCTGGTGAAATCGTTAAAATCGATAAAAAAGTTTGCGTGATATGTGGCGCCGGATTTATTGAATTGATAAAAGTAAAGTTGGAAGGCAAAAACGAAACCGGGATCAACGATTTTATCAACGGGCATCAGGATTTTGTCGGAGCGATATTGAAATAAAATTGCGTTTTAGCAAGGAGGTTGAATCATGGATACCGCCGAATTGATTGTGATCAATAATGACAAGATGAACGAGTTCGTTTTGCATGTATTGGAAATAGGCAGACAACACGGCATTTTGATGCCTACGCCCGACGGTTTGATCAGCGAACAGTGGATTTGCGATGTTCTGCATCCGCAAATAATCGATGAAATGAAAAATAACGCGGAGCATTTAGTCCGGGAAATTTTTACACTCAGAATCGGTAGAAACATGGCGAGTGAATGGGAATTTCTTTACGAGGGAATGGCGATTTTGCGCTTGTATTATTTTAATGCGGCGTGGCATAACGCGATTAAAAATTTCATTTGCAAGGAAAAATTGCCCGGCAACATGTTTTACTTGTTTCTCGCGGTTTATCTGAAAAATCTGGCCACCGGCGAATTGGCGGGAGGCAAGCAAATCATTAAACAGCGCAATCGCGAAATCGAACTGATCGAATCTTAAGTATTATAAAATCCTTTCGTCGCAACGGCGAGAGGATTATTATTTACGCGTTAATTGCTGTCTGGCGCGTCGAATAAGTTCGGATATAGATAAACAACAAGATAATAAAGCCGATGCCGAGCGGATGGTTCAAATACGGCGAAAACGCGTGGGTGACGAGCAGCGCGATGAGCGCGAAGGCAAAGCCGAGAAGCAGAGCGCGGAAAAAGCGGTCTTCGTTTTGTTTCCAAATATTTTTTAAATCGGCAAATATCGACCAGATTACCGCCAGATAAGCTGCCAGGCCGATCAATCCGATTTTTAAAATAATATCCAGATATCCCCATTCGAACGCGTATGTCGTGTACGCGCCGGTCGGATTGAGAATGTTTTTGATGCGCGGATCTTGGCTGACGTAAGTTACCGTCGCGCCCCAGCCCGAGCCGACGAGCGGATGCTTGGCGATGGCTTTCAGCAAATTCGGCAGTTCGCTCCAGCGGCTGGAAACGGCCGCATCGCCCGATGCCCGGCCCAGCAGCATTTGCGACGGATCGACCACGCGGCCCAAGTTCGGATAAGGAAAGTTCACTACGCAGGCGATCAATCCGTATCCCATCACGCCGATGAAAATCAAACGAAAGACGGCGATTAAAAAATCTTTGGCGGAAATTTTTTCCTTGAATATGGCGAATGCCAGCAAAAGCAGGATGGAAACGAACATAGCCAGCCAGAAGCTGCGGGACAGGCTGATCAAAACGGCTGTCAGCGCGGAAAACGCGATGATCGCCAGATATTGATTCTTTGGCGAGCGGTAGTTCATCCGGCCTTTGAAAATCAGATAGCCGATGACGATGAAAAATCCGAGCAGCGCGAAAATCTGCGCCTGGGAAAAAATTCGATACAAGTTCTGCCCGGCCGGCGTGAATTCGCCCCACCGCGAATCCCGCCCCCACTTGTAAAACAATTCGGCCATCGGCAGATTGTGGGAAAAGACATACAGAAAGATCAGCGATTTGGCGGCGATGGCCGCGATCGCCGCCGTCAGAATCTGGATTATTTTGTCGAATTGCTCTTTGTGGTAAAAAACGCCAAGCATCGGCAGGAGGTAAAGAAAATACAGCCAGGCGTTAAAGTCGAAAAAGATGTTGCTTAATGAATTATGTCGAATCAATGCGAAAATTATTCCCCAAACGGCAACCGCACCGAGGATAAAAAGCGATTTTTGTTTAACAAAAAAACTTTTTAGATGTTCATGGTATCTATCATGGATATTTTTTTCAAAAATAAATTTAATTGTCCACGCCAGCATCACGGCGCAAAAGATGCCGATTCTGATGCCGATGGAATAATTGTTGATTGTCAAATTGAACAAATGCCCTTGCGAACCGATGAATAATTCCAATATCGCCGCATACAATCCGTATTCCAGTTTGATCAGCGATAAAATAAATACGAACGCGGTTATAATTAAAAAAATCGCGGAATTAAGATCAACGATCAGTCGCAGCCAATAAACTAAAAATGAAAGCAATTCAACGAGCAGAATTACCAGCAAGGAAGCGCGAAAGTATTTGCCGAAGAATGAGGTGTCGAGCATGGCGTTACGAATTATCTCGCTTTGCGAGATCTGGCGAAGCCAGACGAATCTCTACGTATATACGAATATACTAATTTTTACAAATTAATTGCGATGCAAATTACGAAGACTTCAGCCTTTTCTTGTCCTCCTGTTTTGATAGATAGTTTTCTTTTGATACGACCGGCCTGTCCAATTCCTTTTCCGTTTGTTTTCGGGCGTTTCCGGCAATGCTTCCGCCTCTTTCGGCCACCTTTTTGTTCTTTTCGAAAGTATCCGGCTTTTCTTGTTGAGAGATTTCCGTTGTAACCCGTTCGCCAAGCATATTGAAAATCAATTCCAAGTCATTCATATGGTCGCGTAAATTTTGCCGTTTCAGCCCTTTCAATTTTTTATATTCGCTCGGCGTCACGCCGAAAGTGGCTTTGGAAATTTCAGCGGTCAAAATTTCATATTCTTTTTGTTCCTTTACGCCTCGTTTCTGCCATTCATCCGTCAATTCTTCGCGAATGGCGATTCCGCGCATTCGTTTTTCTATCCAATTTTCAGAATACCCTTTCAGTTTATAGATCATTTTTGTTCTTTTGGCCGCCAATTCGGGATCTTCAATCTCTTGGATACGCTCATATCCGGTTTTTGCCAGCCAGCGTTTGAAGGGTTCTGCTTTGGGAGAAGGAATCGACTGGATAATGCGAAAAATTCCTTCCGTGTTTGCACTGGTGATTTTCCTTTTTTTACCGTCTTTAGCCGTCATTTCAACCAGGGGACAATTTGTCCCCCAGTAGGCGCTAAGGTCTTTATCTCTTTTTTTCATTTTCTTAATATAATCCCTTATATCGACTGTGTCTGTCAGAGCTTCAATCACATCCGCGACCGAAAACCACCATTCGTTTTTATGAATAGTTTTGCGTATTTCCTTTCTTTGAAAAATGGCGATTTTTGTTGTGATTAATTCATTAGTCATAAAATCAAAAGCGTTCAGCCGATATTAAATTTTCTCCAATTGCGCTATTAATTTCGCCAGTCCTTCCTTGTCTAAGTTCACTCCAAAAGCGCCATAAGGTATTGCATCAAATGCTCCCAAGGCGTTCTTTAAAGACTGTATTACCGCTTTTCTTTTGCTCTTGTTGTAATTTCTAAACCATTGGTCGTAAATGACCGGTTCTTGTTGCATTGTTTCCTTCATAATAATTATTGGTTAGTTAGTTAAATGATTTTAAATTTCGCGCAAATTTAAACGATGCGACCAAATTCATGGTAACTATAAGAAGAATTACCTGTAATGAAGCGCGGAAGTATTTGCCGAAGAAGGAGGTGTCGAGCATGGGATAATTGTTAGAACATTAGATAATGTATTCGTGTGTGTAAAAGCACCCAGCTATTTAACGCGTAAATATTTGTTTCGATATATTTGTATTTTACCAGTTTTATTGTTAAATATCAATAAGCGCGGATCGAATATAGTAATAAAAAACCCCATGTCATTTGTGATATGGGGCTTTGAGATACTCTATTTACCCACTTTCTTTTTATCAGAAAGAAGATGCGCGATGCAGGTGTTTCTTTTGTCACCCAGCAATACTTTATTAATCACAATTTTATTATTGTCATAACGTCCAACAATGGCATTCTTGCACATGGTGAATGGGCAGCCGTAAATATTGTCGTCCGCATCGAGTGCCAGTACAGTTATTCCAGCTGGGCAAAATAGATTTTCAAGAGCTAATTTTTCTCCTCTTGAACCAGGCCGCGGTCCGAAATTAGCATGAGGCTTGATCACGAGTTGTTCTTCTGGGAAGCGCTGTCGCATCTTATTAATGTGGTCGCAAAACCTCAGAATTTGTTCATCTGATAAGACATAATCATTCATTCTTTTATCATGTCCCAGTTTTACGAAGCGGTTGAACTGCAGGATGTTAACTCCGTACCTGACAGCGCGTTCGCACATTCTGTTAATGCTGTCGACATTTTCTGGAACCACTAATGTTGTAACCTGCACTTTGAAACCTCTTTGTTTGGATTCCCTTACCCTATCAGCGATAAATGATTCGGGCACGCTCCGCAAACTTTGTTCTACATCAAAATTTAAACTGAAAGTGAATTGCTTGATGCCATAATTTTGCAGTATGTCATACAATTCTGGCTTTTTCTTGAGAATGAGACCATTCGTCAGCAGGCGTGTCTGACCCGCCTGTTTATACGCCTTTAGATAGTTCGGTTCCAACAATATTTCGCTGCCGGCAATAGTGACCCCGTAATCTTGATTTTGCAGTGAGATTACAGTTTGTAACAGATTCTGAGGGGATCTTTCCGAATCATACGAGACATAGCAGTGCTTGCACTTCGCATTACATCTACTATTTGCCATAATTATGACTTTTATCTTCGGCTCGCAAACATTGTTCATGGCCTTACCTCCTTTGAAATGAACACCTAAACTAATTTTAGCTTACATTATACATTTTGTAAATCGGATTCTTCGCGTTGTCGCAGATAAAACAATGGCAATCCAGCTTTTCTTTCAGTGAATCGTCATGCAAGAAAATTTCCTTGTCGCGGAATTGGCTGATTGCGAGGTCGATGAGCAAATCCCCCGCCATTATCCAGTAGTGGCTTGCCGGATAATCGGCGAAAGAGCCTTTGACTGTTTTCGCTTGCGAATAATCGCGGAAAATGTGTTTGTTTAAATAATGCGTCAGGCGCGAATGATGATGCTCGGCCAGGCCGCTGACGTAGAAAACCAATTCCGGCTCGCTGCTCACGATCGCCTGGTGCGCGTTTTCCAAAATGTATTCAACTATCCGGTCGGAAAGGTCGCTGATTATTTCGCCGTGATTCACAACATCGATTAATGGCGTGAAATTAAGCTGGTTGTTTTTTAGAATGATCATATAGTTATCTTCGCTGTCGGTGCAGATTGCTTCCCCCGCATTTGCGGGGTCGCAATGACAGCAAAAATTATTGCTGCATTCGCGGTTTTACGTTGAATATTTTGACGAGCAGAGTTAAAAACAAATTGACCGGCTGCAGAATGTATAAAATAAAATACGCGAATTTGGCATGGTGCTTTTTGAAATAGATCAACATGCCTTTGTTGAACCGCTTCTGCTTTTGAAACGTCGGCGCTTGAACAAAACTCTGCCCGCCGTAATGGATCGCTTCCACCGACGGCACGTAAACGATTTCATAGCCGGAGCCGCGCATTTTTTTGCACAGCTCCACGTCCTCCCACCACAGCGGATAGCTTTCGTCCCAGCCGCCCAGCTTTTCCATGATTTCTTTTTTGGTGAAGATGAACGCGCCCATCGCCTGCTCCACGTATTTGTTCTGCGAATAATCGAAATCTTTTTGCAGATATTTTTTCAAACAAGGAAGCCAAGACAGGAAATGGTGCAATTTCAACATGATTAAAATCTGGCTGCCCAAATCAGGATCAGCTTTGATATTCGCCTGAATCGTGTGGTCGCCGAAAGTCAGGCGGCAGGCGCAGATGCCGACGTTCGGGCTGGCTTTCATGAAATCGATCAGCTTCAAATAATTCGAATCGATCAGCTCCATGTCCGGGTTCATGAACAAAAGATATTCGCCTTGGCTGATTCGCATGCCTTGATTGTTCGCTTTGGCAAAGCCGGCGTTATAATCGTTGTTAATGATTTTCAGCAAACCGGCGTTAATCTGATCTTTGTATTTTATTTTTAAAACGTTGACACTGCCGTCTATCGAATTGTTGTCAACCACGATCACTTCGTATTCAACGCGTTCGGTGTATTGAAAAATCGAATCCAGCAGGCGGGTCAGCAGGTCGATGACGTTCCAGTTGACGATGATGATGGATAGGTTCTTCATAAAAAAGGAAACGAATAAACGCGTTTTATTCAGACGAGCTTGGCCAAGCTCGTCTGAATAGATCATAAGATTAATTAACGATTTTGGCCAAGCTCGTCTGAATAGATCATAAGATTAATTAACGATTTTGGCCAAGCTCGTCTGAATAGATCATAAGATTAATTAACGATT
>JAZDPK010000019.1:0-4557 GCA_043797615.1 Parcubacteria group bacterium | reverse complement strand
TATTCTGGTAGTTTAATGAGAGAATTCTTTAACCCAAATTAAATTGAATGTCTCATATCAAACATTAATTCTAATACGAGGCTATAAATTGTTTCACGTGAAACATTGTACGGGCACATAAATTTGCATTATTGCCAAAACTTGTTAACCGATTGTTTCACGTGAAACATTATTCTGGTAGTTTAATGAGAGAATTCTTTAACCCAAATTAAATAGAATGTCTCATATCAAACATTAATTCTAATACGAGGCTATAAATTGTTTCACGTGAAACATTAATTTGATTACTTATACACAGTTTATTCACAAGCTAAATTTACCTTCTTTAATATACGGTCAACAAGGAGTATTTATAGTAAAATTATTAAATTAAATAAATTATTTTACGACGCTTGAGAATTATCAGATTTCTAAAATATAATTTTAGTCACTTCCGATAACCCAATCATGTTTTTTTGAACGGTTTGAAAATCTTTGAAAAAGTTCAGTTTACATTTTTCCTTGTTAAAGAGAAAAAGATTATAATTACGAAAGTTTTAGCGAATTGATTGCCGATTATATTCAAATTCATAGTTTATCGATTGATTAGCCCTAGGATTACGTTTTTTGATTTTTGGAAGATGGTGCAACCCAGTGTATTCAACTTACTTAAAGGGGATTATTAATCAATGTATTTAAAGGTGCTGTTTTCTTTTCTATAATTCAAATAATTTACTACGCCTATTTCAATATTAATGGTAAAATTAATGAGCTCTGCAGAGCATTATTTTTAGGTTCTTAATAAAAAAATAAATTTAAAATCAAAAATTGATTCAAAACAAAAACTAAACATCAATTAATTCAGTTTGAGTAAATGATGTTTATTATTTCACGAGTGGGGAATTTATGAGACTGCGTATTTCTAAATTGGGTGTAATCGCAATCGTATTTTTTAATTTGATTTTTTTTATTACCACGGTGAAGGCTTGCAGTGTTTCGCCATCAGAGCTTGATCTGCGTGTCGAAAAGGGTGATTTTAAGATCGGTTACATCACTTTAAAAAGTACTTCAGCCGAAGTATCTGAATATACGGTTTCGTTGCAAAATTTTACCGCTACGGGTGAAGAGGGAAGACTGGATTTTATACAACCAAACAAAGTATTCCAGGATTCGGATTGGATCACGCCAGAAAAACAAACCATATTATTGGAAGGCAGGGATACGCGTGAATTGAAATATACGATTCGCATTCCAAAAGATGCGGAAGCTGGCGGCCATTACATAGCCTTGCTCTTTTCAAACGCATCAACAGACGATGCTGCGACCGGAGGTAAGGCGGGTGCGAAAATTGGAGTGCTTTTTTATTTGGAAGTGGTCGGCAACTCGATCGAAAATTCCGAAATTGAATCTTTTAACTTACTGAATAATACAAACATAAATCGCTTGCCGCTAAAATTTGAAACAGTTATCAAAAACAGCGGGAATGTTCATATTAAACCGGAAGGGGAGATAATCATAAATAATTTTTTTGGCAAAACTACGGCATCAATTCCTTTAAATCCAGATAGTTTAAAAATTTTACCAAATGGTGTGCGCAGATTGGAAAGCGATTGGAGCAGGGAAAGCGATCTGGGTATTACACGACCATCAAATTGGTTTATTGAACTGAAAAACGAGTGGCATAATTTTGCATTTGGGCCATACACTGCCACGGTGCATGGAAGTTATGGCGCCGGCGAACATGCGCTGCTGACGCAATTAAAATTTTGGGTTATGCCTTGGCACATCATGACTTTATTTATCGCATTTTTGTTGATTCTTGTCTTTCTGCAAAAAGTTTATAAAAGCTCCATTCGTAAACGCTTGATACGACAAGCGCATAACAGCCGCAAATGACCGCGCAATTTCGACAGGTTAAAAAAATTGTCTCGACTTTCTTGGTCGCGGGTTTTGTAATTTTACTTGCGGCACCGGTAATGGCCTTGCAGCTTAATTCCGCGACCTATTCACTCAGCCGCCAAAAAATTTCCGAGGCCGCAGACCACGATCTGCGTTTTCAAACTCCGACCGGCGTGGACGCTCCAACCGACACAATAATTTTGACATATCCGTCCGGTTTTTCTTTGGCGGGGATAGCTTTGGGCGACATCGATTTTTTCCACGGCGCAACCACTGGTTTGGAGACCGAAGAGACCTTAGGCGCTGCTGCGGCTGCCGGCATCTGGGGCGTTTCAATTGCAGCCAGCTCCGTTACCTTCACGGCGCCGACAAATGCCGTAGCAGGTGAGATTCCGGCAAATGATTTTGTCGTGATAAGAATCGGCACAAACGCGGCCGGCGGCACAGGGCAGATAGTAAATCCGGCTACTGCCCAAGTTGCCAACATGACCGTCGACGGCACGTTCGGAGACAGCGCCATGATCGGCACTTCTATCATCGCTGAAGACGGCGTGGCTGTCAGTGCGAACATACCATCAACCACTCCGCCTCAGCCGCCGCCACAACCGCCACCATCACCGGGGCCGGGAGATATTTTTCCGCCGATTATCAGCAATGTTCAGGTTATCAATATCACTTCGAGCACGGCAGATGTAATTTGGGATACTGACGAGTCGTCAACTTCATACGTTGATTACGGCTTGACTGTTGCTTACGGAACGCAAGTCGCCAATGCTTCATTTGTCAAAAAACACAGCGTTTCATTATCCCAGCTGTCTGCCAGCACGACTTATCATTTTCAAGTTTCGTCAAAAGACGGCGCTAACAATCTCGGCGTGTCCGGCGATTACACGTTCACAACTTTGGGCGACACAACCCCGCCGCAAATCTTCAATGTCCAAGTCATCAATATTACAGATACCTCGGCACAAGTGATTTGGAACACTGACGAGCCGGCTGATTCGCTGGTTGATTACGGGACAAGTACGAATTACGGCAAAGCCGTAAGCGCGCCGAGTTTTATAACCGCGCACCTGCTGCAGCTTAGTAACTTAAAACCCAACACGCTGTATCATTTTTTCGTTACCTCCAAAGACCAGTCCAATAATCAAGCTGTTTCCGGAGATGCGACCTTTATTACATCGCCCGATTTGACCCCACCGTCAAACGTCATAAATTTTAAGGCGGTTGGCGGAGACGCTGTTGTGCATTTGAGCTGGATAGCTCCGGCCGATCCCGATTATTCCGGTACCAGAATCGTGCGCCGAATAGACAAATTTCCTTCCGGCCCAACGGACGGAACGTTAATTTACGATGGCACGCTTCAACTGGTTGATGACAAAGCAGTAACCAATGGCACGACTTATTATTATGGCGCTTTTGCTTATGACACCAGCCTGAATTTTGCATCCGGCGCCTTAGCATCGGCTACGCCACAAGGCGTAATTCTGCCGGCGGAGAATACAATCCCGCTGTGTTCGAACGGCATTGATGATGACGGAGATACAAAAGTAGACTGCGCCGATAGCGATTGCGCAGCCTTTCAGATCTGCAAGCCGCCGCAATTGCCAACACCCGAAAATACCAATCCGTCGTGTTCGAATGGCATTGATGACGATCTTGACGGAGCGATTGATTGCGCCGATACAGAGTGCCAAGCCTTGCCTCTTTGCATTACAAAACCGCCGCAACCGCCTCCGGTGCCGCCGACAATTTCCACACAGCCCGTGCCAACGCCGCAGGGAGTTATCATTGAAATAAATCCGCATTTTTACGGAGCAGACGGCACAGTTGAGCTTATGCCGGATCAGGAGAACAAGATGGGAGCTTTAAGCGGCAGCGCGGTTTACGTTTATCTGCCGATTGCTGATTTGGGGGTGGAAGTGGAGAAGGCCTACATCGTGGGCTCGCTCTACCACATGTCGCTTTCCAAAAACGGGACGGCTTATGAGGCGACTATCACGGTTCCTGCTGACGGTTTATATAATATTGCGGTCATTGCGGAGATCAAAGGAGGCGGCACAGCTGTCGCAAGCCGCCAATTCATGATCCAAGAATACGGAAGAGTGGTTGAAGAAAATTTGACCGGCCAATCAAAGCAGGGGATAGCGGCGGCTGAAGTAACATTGTTCGTAGATCAAGGCGGTTGGGTGCAATGGAATGCCGCAATATATGCGCAGTCAAATCCACAGCTCACGAATTCAGACGGCTATTACGCATTCATCGTTCCCAACGGCCGCTATTACGTCCAAGTTAAAAAGGACGGATACTCGAATTTTGTTTCAGTGCCGGTAAATGTTTTCCATAATGTTGTAAATATAAAAGCCGGATTGGTAAAGGTGCCGCCATCTTTGATCGAAGTCGTAACTACGACCGAACCGACGCTTGAAGGTTTGGGGAATCTGGCCAAAAATATCAGTGATCAGGTTTTGTTCGGGCTGACCACGATGCGCGCGGCTTTGCAAAGGCCCGATGTCCAGGATGTGGTGGAAAATACGGTTTCCCCAGCCCTCCTCGCCATCTCCCTCATAAACCTGGCAGCAGCCCTCCCAATCTTCAACGCCATAACCTATCTTCAATACCTTTTCACCCAACCGATACTCCTATTACGCAGGAGAAAGCGCAAACAATGGGGAGTGG
>JAZDPK010000003.1:0-10241 GCA_043797615.1 Parcubacteria group bacterium | reverse complement strand
CGGCGGCGGCGGAAAAGCGAGGGCGGGCAAAAATTCCTTCCCCCCAACCCCCTTCCTTTTTGCCCGCCCGAGCTTAAAAGTTTTTCAAAATTCAGCGTTCGGATTTTCGCTAAAAAAAGTTCGGATTTCGTTCAGCGTTCGGAGCCAGGAACTATTCGCTTCGCTCGAGTTCCTGGCACCGCCATCGTTATTTTTGATAATGCTCGAGTTCATGGCAAGCCAAAATCATGTTTGATAATGATTAAATTTTGACGAATTGAACAATTTTGTTAAATTATTTATTAATGCTAAACTATATTCAACGATAAACCATATGTTTTACAGCGAAAAACCGGAAAATTTCATAAAAAAAATCGCATTGTTATTTTTTTGCGTGATTTCTTTCGCCGGCTGCACGTCCGGTTTTATTTCTCTGACCATGCCGAGCGGCGACAAGATAAAAGCCAAGCCGGCGGTCGCGGCTGACGAATTCGCCAAAGGATTGTCCGGCATCGACCGCCTGGACGGCTACGACGCGATGTTTTTCATGAAAGATAAAGCGGAGCGCGTTTGTTTCTGGATGAAAGATATGCGATTTCCACTGGATATAATTTATTTGGACGAAAAAAAACAAGCGCAAGAAATTTTTCCGAACCTGACGCCGTGTTTGGACGGACAAGAATGTGCGCCGTACTGTTCGCACAGCGATTCGATAAAATATATTTTGGAAATTCCAGCCGGAGCGTCGGAAAAATACGCGATTCAACCTAATTCAATGATAAAATAATCATGCTTCAACTCACAATCATGACAATTGCCGGAGCGATAATGATTTTTTTCATTTGTTTGTGGGCGGTGTCGAGTCTGGTAGCGCTTATCCGCGGCCGCGGGGTGCCGTATGTGCCGTTAACGCGCGATAAATTGGATTTTGTTAACGAAAAAATCAAGTTGAACGCGGATGACAGGGTCGTTGATCTTGGCTGTGGCGAAGGAAAAGTCTTGAGAATGTTTGAAAAACAAGGCGTGATCGATTTAACAGGTTATGAAATAAATTACTGGGCGTTTTTGATCGCGAAAATAAAAAATAAATTCCATAAATCAAAAGTAAAAGTTTATTTCAAAAATTTCAACAAGGTTGATTTGTCGCAATACAACGTGATCTTCTGTTATTTGCTGCCGTGCGTGATAACTTCGCTGAAAGAAAAATTCGATCGCGAATTAAAGCCGGGCAGCCGCGTGATTTCGTATGCGTTCGAGGCGAAAGATTGGCGCACGCCGGATGTTTTGAGCGATGAAAAGGGCAGAAAGATATTTATTTATAAAATGTAATGTTGTTACAAATTACAAATAATTACAAATATACAAATTGCCTAAGTCGATTTGTACCAGATTTGTAATTAGTAATTTTATGAAAGTGATCGCCGATCTCCACATCCACTCCAAATACTCCCGCGCCACTTCGCCGCAGATGGAAGTGAAGACTTTGGATTTGTGGGCGAAAAAGAAAGGAATTGATATTCTGGCGACCGGCGACTTCACGCACGCGAAATATCTAAAAGAGTTAAAAGATAACTTATTTGAAGACGGATCGGGATTGTTAAAACTCAAAGCCCAAAGCTCAAAGTCCAAAATAAATTTAAAATTAAAAGATCAAAGCACAAAGTTTATTCTGAGTGGGGAAATCGCTTGCATATACAAAGACAAAGGCAAGACGCGCCGCGTTCATATTTTGATTTTGGCGCCTGATTTCGCGACGGTTGAAAAGATAAATTCAGTTTTGGAAAAATACGACTGCAATTTAAAGTCCGACGGTCGGCCGATCATCGGCATGTCAGCGAAAAAATTGGCAGAGATCTGTTTTGAAGCGAACGAGAAAACGTTGGTAATACCGGCACACGCCTGGACGCCGTGGTTCGCGATTTTCGGATCGAAATCAGGATACGATTCGATCGAAGAATGCTATGAAGAATTGAGCGATCGGATTTACGCGATTGAAACCGGTCTTAGTTCTGATCCGGCGATGAACTGGCGCTGTTCAATGCTTGATAACATCGCTTTAATTTCCAATTCCGACAGCCACAGCCCGGCGAACATCGGGCGAGAAGCCAATGTTTTTGATTTGAACGAATTGTCTTACGATGAAATTTACAATGTCATTAAAAATAAAGACGCGAAAAAGTTTTTGTACACGGTTGAGTTTTATCCGGAGGAAGGAATGTACCACCTTGACGGCCATCGCCTGTGCCAATTTTCCTGTTCGTCGGAAGATTCCATCAAAAAATACAAAAAAATTTGTCCGGTCTGCAAGAAGCCGCTTGTGCTGGGCGTTGACCATCGCGTGGCTGAATTGGCCGACCGCGAAATCGGGTTCAGACCGGCAAACGCTATTCCGTTTAAAAATTTGGTGCCGTTGCAGGAAATAATCGCTGAATGCTTGCAGCGCGGCAAAGGAACAAAAGGCGTGCAGACATTTTACGAAACAATGTTGAAGAACGGCAAGAGCGAATTCAACATTTTGCTCAATCTTGATCGAAAACAAATTGAAATTATCTCCAACGATTTAATCGCCGAAGCGATTGTACGCGTTAGAGAAGGAAAAGTTAACACGATCGGCGGCTTCGACGGGCAGTACGGCAAAGTCACGGTTTTTTCGGAAAAGGAATTGGCGGAGATAAAGCCAAGTCAGCGGATTTTGATTTAAATTAATTATAGCGGCGCATGATTATGTGCCTGCCGTGCGCCTAAATTGTATATGATTCCGCCGTTTCTGTTCGGGCGGTTTTTTGTTCTATTATGTTTTTCCTTGAATTTTTGTTATAATGATAAAAGAAACAATTAATGAACTATCTATAAATAAGAAAAACAAGATGATTAAATTAAAAAACGTTTTTTTTCGTTCGCTTGATCAAAAACAGAAAGAAAAGCTGGCAAGAGAGCAAATTTTAAAATATTTGGCGCTTCGCGGCAAGCCGCGCAAGCGGTTTTGGCATATTTTGAAATGGTGCGCGAGCCTTATTGTCCCGGATTTTTTGATCGGCTATCCGAGCTTGCTGGACAATCTGAAAATATTTCGCAAGCATCCAAATTTTAGGCCGCTTCGAATGGCGTTCGTGGCCTGGCTGATATTCACTTTGACGATAGGTTCGAGCGGTTTTTATATTTTATTAAACGCGCCGCAAGTATACGCCAGCGGCGATAGCTGGCTTGAAGGATGGCAATATCGAAATAAAATTTCCATTTCAAACACTAACGTTGACGCTGATTTGTCTTATTTTCCTTTGCTTGTAAAAATTTCGGAAACTGGCGGAGGAACCGCGAACATCGGTTATAATTTAAGCGATACGACCAACGGCTATGATATTCGTTTCACCGATTCAGACGGCGCAACGCTTCTGCCATATGAGAGTGAATCTTTCAGCGTCGCATCGAATAATTTGACTGCCAATCTCTGGGTCAATATCCCAACGGTGGATCATGACGCGGCCACGGACATTTATATTTATTATGGCAACGATAGCGCCAATACCGATTGGACGGCGGAATCCGGCAGCGGCGATTGCAGCGCCATTACTCAAGCGCAGTGCGTGTGGAAAGAAGGCGCGGCACAGGATTATTCCGGCGTGTGGCATTTGAAGGAAGTTGGTGCGGGTGTTGCCGGAGATTTCAAGGATTCGACGGCAAATCTGAACCATAGTGTGAATACCGCTAGTCAGCCGTCATCGACTGCCGGCCTGATAGGCGGCGCTGAAAGTTTCAATGCCGCACCACAATATATTACCGTTAACTCGAGCGCGAGTTTGGCTTTAACCGGAGACATGACTATTGAAGCCTGGGTGAATATAACCGATTTCGCGAATTACAACGGCATTGCCTCGAAAGTGCCGTCCAATAAGCCCGCCCCATATGATTTTTACACGAATCCGACAACCGGCATCCCTGCTTTTTATCGTGGTAACGGCACATTATACGCAAATAAAAATGGAAGCACCGCGCCGACGACTGGCGTCTGGCAGCATTTGACGGTGACCATGTCCGACAGTACGGTGGCGCATTATTTGAATGGCGCTACGAATGGCGGCGGCGCGCTTTCCACAACGATTGCCGACGGCGGGACGGCTTTTATTATCGGTTCGCGCGGCGATCAGGCGACGAAAATGAAGGGCAGCATAGACGAATTGCGTGTATCCTCAGTGGCGCGTTCGGCCGCTTGGGTAAAATTTGTTTATAATAACATTAATTCAGTCGGGAATGAGTTAACCATCGCCGCGCAGGAATTAGTTCCTACCGCTCCTGACACGCCGACCAATTCAACGCCAATTAATTTGGCGACGCATCAATTGATTATTCCTACGTTGGAAGCGTCGGCTTTCTCTGATTTGAATGAAGGAGACACTCAGGGGGCGGCGCAGTGGCAGATTTCAACAACATCTGGAAATTATACATCACCGGTTTATGACTCGGGAACAGACGCGGCGAATAAAACCTCGATTATTGTCCCGGCCGATACTTTGGAGTACGCAACTACATATTTTTGGCATGTACGATATCAAGACGCCGGCGGCCTTTGGTCTTCTTATTCAAATGAAACTTCTTTTGCCACGGCCAATATTCCATCTACGCCGAGCAATACCAGCCCGACAAATGGAGCGATAAATCAAGACCCGACCCTGACGCTGACCGGTTCGGCTTTTTCCAGCCTTGATGTCGGCGCGAGCCACAATGCAACTCAATGGCAGGTGCGCAGCTTGACCGATGCCGCGTACAGTTCGCCTATTTATGATTCCAGCGCTGACGCATCCAATTTAGTTTCCATTTCTGTGCCGGCAGGCAATTTATCAAAAAACACCACTTACTATTGGCATGTGAGATACCAGGACGATTTGGGGTATTGGAGCGCGTATTCCGCTGAAACCGCTTTTACCACCGGCGTGTCGCCGATCACCGTCGTATCGGTGGGCGCGACCGAGTATCAGAGCGATGAAACGGCGAAACTCACCGTGCAAATTCAGAGCGCTGACGGAACGCCGGCAAACAACGCCACCGCCGCAATCAACATATTCAATCCGTCCAACAGCGCGGTGGTAAGCGCGGCGAGCATGACGTATTTGTCCGGTTCCAGCGGTTTATATTATTACAATTATACGGTGCCGGCAACCGAAGGAGTTTATACTTATCAAGTGACCGCAACGTATGGCGCCAATACCAGTTATTCATCGCACGCTTTTCACGTGTCGCCGGCATTGAACACGATCACCACTCTTAATACGAATTTAAATACGGTTAATACAAATCTTAATACTGTAAGCACCAATATCGGTAACGTGAACAGCACTCTTAATACGGTAAATACGAATTTAAATAGCGTAAACAGCACGCTCGGCACGGTAAATGCGAATGTTTCCAGCATTAAAACTACGGTGGAAAATGCAGCGTCCAATTTGGATATTCTCATCGGCGCTTTAATCGTCACGCAATCGTCGGTCAACGACAATGCGACGACATCCGCTGCATTCGTCACATCGTTGACGAACGTTGCCGATGATTTTTACAACAACGCGGTTTTGACTTTCACTTCCGGAGCGCTGAACGGGCAGGCGCGGAGAATTTCCGATTACGTCGGCGCGTCGAAACAGATCACTGTTAGCCCAGCTCTTTCTACGGCGCCGGCGAATAGTGATTCATTCACGATCGTGAAGCAGAATGCATACGTGGAAGAGCAATTGGCGGCGCATGAAACGGCGCAATCCGCCAGCCGGGCGAAGGTGGAGGACATCCAGACTAAAACGACAGATATTCAAACAAAAGCGACCGATATTCAGACGAAAGTAACCAGTATTCAGTCAACGGTGAACACCATGAATACTTTATTGCAGAGCGTTGACGGAAAAATTGACACGCTTGACACTGATATTGATATTTTGGCTACTAATTTAAAAACCATTGATAATAATGTAGATGCGATTGTATTGAATTGGGGTACGTCTTCGGCCGCCGACATCATCAGCGATGTCGCGGGCGTGAAAACCGTCGTTGACAATATCCGCACTTCGCAGCAGCTCGGGTACACGGCCGAACTTTCCGATGTCGGACAAGTGCAAACGACGAAAACTTATCGGACGAAGCTGACGATATTGAATTATGATAAGCAATTGGCGGACGCTGTTTCCGCGCCGACAATCGCGATCTACGACGCGGTGCGCGACGCGGCGGATAGCGGCACAATGACGAAATTGTCAACCGGGATTTACGAATACATTTATGCCGTGCCGTCCAACGCGACCAACGGGCTTTGGGAAACAACGGCGTCGATCAATTTGGGCGGCGCCGCGCCGATCACTGTGCAGGATTATTGGGAGGTGGAAGGCGCGCCCGCGCAAGTGATTATAAATTCAATCAGCGATACGACTTTGCCGTCCGTCGCCGCCAATATCACCATCACGAACGAAGGCACGGCGCAATACGAATATCAGTACGAGTACTGCGTGGTTTCAAGCGAAGACAACCGTTGCGGCGGATCAGACGATACGGCCTATGCGTCGGCGGCGAAATTGATCAAAGCCGGAGAAAGCTGGACAACCGAACTCGGCTTAGTGATCTCGTATCCAGGAAATTATTGGTTCAAGCTCGTGGTGTACTGGGGCACGGAATCAAGCGGCGCTTCTCGAACTTTTACCGCCGAGCAGGTGAACGCTTCCGACTCGCGGCATGTTGTTTCGGCTTCGGTCGGGGTGAGCGACGTATATGCAAAGGTTTTGGAATTGCAAAAAAATTTATTGACTTCCGGGAAAACGCAAGAAACGTATGATGACATTCAACTGATAAAAAGTTCGCTCGGAGTTTTGCCGGGCCAAGTGACGCAGCCGCTTTACAAGCAGATCAGCGACACTTCCGCGCAGCTCAATAAAACGATCAGTCTGCTTAATTCAAAAATAGATCCTTCTTCTTCCGGATTGAAAAGCCTGCTGGACATTTCGAAAACAAGCGTCAACAATTTGAAGGAGATGCAGAACAAACTGGCCGACCTGCGGGCGATTTCTGCTTCCACTCAAAGGATAATGGAACAGAGCGTAAACGAGCCGGTGGTGGAAACCTGGATGACGTTCAATTCCGTGCAATTCAATTTCCTCATCTCGAATCCGTTGTCCGAAGCGAGAGTTTTGAAATTCAAATCTTATCTGCCGGCGGAAGTCAAGCCGGAAAACATCCTGGACGCCGGCGGACTGAATGCCGAGTACGACTCGAACGTCAACAGTTATTACATATTCGGGAACATCAGCCTCGGCCCGAAGGAATCGGTAACCAGAAAAGTGGAAATAAAAGACATTTGGGTTTTTTCGAGCGAGGAAATTGATTCGTTGAAAAAGCAAGCGGAAAATTTGGTTGTTCCACTGAACAAAACGCAATACGAAGCGCAAGGCGCGATATTGAAAAATGAAATCGGTTCGACTTTGGACGCGATTCTCTTGAATCAAAGCGAAGGATACCGCACGCCGCAGGATCACATCGTCGCGCACCGGATGAACGAAGCGAAAATGGCTTCGGTTAAAGCCGATTTGGACAAGATGCGTGATTTGGTCGTGCAGGCCGGAGCGTCGCAGGGCATGGTCGGCAAAGTCGGCGGCATACAAACTTTCGCTACCTGGGCGATCATTTTGGCGATCGTTTTTGGATTCGGATTGCTGTCGATAATAATATTCGCGATGTGGCGGCATCAAACGATGATGATGACTGCGGCGCTCAACATGTCCAAGAAAGAACCTCAGGTCGCGCCGCCTTTTGTTCCGTCAACCAAATAATCACAAAAAATATGACAATAAAATTAACAGCTAACGATAACGCGAAAATTTTCAATCTCGCCGTTTACGGCGTCCTGCTCGTCGTATTTGCTCTGATTCTGCCCGTTGTTATCCTTCCGATAGTCAAATTGTTCGGTTATTCCGAAATAATCGAAGAAATCGCTCGCACGATTATGGTTTTTTTTCTTATTCTGAAACTGCCGTCGCAAAAAGCGCAGATCGTCGGCGCGGTTGTTTTCGGACTATTGTTTGGCGTGTCGGAAAACATGTTCTATTTGAATAATTTTTTCCAATTGGGGAATTTCGCCGTATTTTGGCAGCGTTTTCTATGGACAGTGCCTATGCATGTGATCGCGACGCTGGTAATATTGTTCTCTTGTTTGGCCGGACGAAAGTGGATCGCACTGGGTTTTGTCGAAGCAGCGATTCTGCATTTGATGTTCAATTCCTTTACAATCAGATTTTTTTAAATAGAATTCAATAAAAAAACCCGCCCTTCGATTAGCTCAGGACGGATTTTTCATTGAAGCTATTTCTTCTTTTTCTTGCCATGCTTCTTCGCTTTCTTGTGCTTCTTCACGTGTTTCTTCGCGTGCTTTTTCGCCTTTTTCTTTTTTGCCATATTTTTTCCTCCTAAAATTTTTCAAAGCGTAAAATTAAATTTTAACACTTTGAAATTTTTAAAAGATTTGTTTTTAATTTTTGTTTTGACCTTTCTAATTTCATTATAAATCTTTTTTTCGATGTCAACAATGAATTTGCGCGAAGACGTGTGGATAACTTTCAAATTGGAAGTTGGATGTTGGAAATTGGAAGTGGGAAAATCGGGAAACAAAAAAGAAAAATGTAAATTTTTTAAAAAAATAATTTAAAAAAAATTAGACAATAAAAGCGCCGATTTTTTAAGATGGCGCGTTGACAATTTGAAATCAAATTTCTTTGCCGTTTCCATCGACGAAGAAATGCTCGCCGCATTCAGGGCATTCAAAGCCGTTTACGTCGAGACCTTCGTTCTCCGTGTAGAATTTCACTTTTGCGTATGATTTTTTCGTCGTCGCGCAATTTTTCATTCCGCTGCTCGCGACTTTCATCGCGCCGAATTTGCCGAGTCCGCATCCCGGGCAGATCAGGGGTGACACTTTCGGCGCATATTCCAGGCCATGCTTATTTAATCTGAACGCCGCACAGCATTTTTCGCAGCGGAAGAAGTTCGGAACCATTCCATTCATTTTTAAGACATTTTTTCGCTTTGCGAACGGACCGGCTTTTCGCGCGCTGATTTCGTCGACGGCCGCGTCCGCTTTGTAATATTTGATCGCGCGCGGAAAAAGAACGGTGATTTGTTTCGGATTCGAGTTTCGGCAATGCGGACAGGTTAAAACAGTTCTGGCATCCATTGTTATTTCTCCTTTTTTAAAGAACAGCAAATTAAACAAATACCTTCAGAAATCTAATGTCAAGAATAAAAAAACACCGCTTTTGGTCGGCGGTGTTTTGTGAAAATCAGCGGATTATTGTTTTTCCTGGAGTGGCGCATTGCCGCTATTGTTCAATTTGTCTTGCAGCAGGCCTTCCAATTTATCCAATTTGCCTCTGGTCTTGTCGTCGAGCGCGGACGTCTGCTTGGCGAATTTGGTCATGATTTTCATGAGTTCGTTTCTGATTTCATTGAGAGCTTGGTTGGCGCTGCGGAATTCGCCGGCATCGGCGCTTTCGATCACATCGCCCAAAACCTCGTCAATCATGGCTTTGATTTCCTGATTTTTCACCGATCGCGTTCGATCCTTGATTTCTTTTGTTTGATTCAGCACGCCCATCACTTCGCCCGGCTGCATGCCGCTGTGGAAAGTTTCCATGGCCGACCAAGCGTCCTCCAGATTGCCCTGGTCGTAATTGCTTTTTGCTTCATTGTAGGCGCTTTCCATCTCCGCGACGCTCTCCGCCATTGAATCGAGATTGAATCCCAGGTTTTTGTACGCTTTGAGGGTGATGGTTTTTTTTAATTTTTTTAAATCTTTCGCGATGTTGGTCAATTCTTTCGGAATTTCCACTTTGGCGCGGATTTTGTCCACTTCCTCCCACATGCGCGCTTCCCAGAATTCCTGGAGCGCTTCGCGCAAGCTGACGTCGGCCGGCGGATTTTTGATGGCGCCGTAATGCTCGTTCAGTTGCGTTAGAAGATCGTTGGCGAAAATCAGGTCATCGGCGCTGTTCGGAATTTTCTTCAATTGCTTGATAAACCTTTTCATATCCGACTGCATCCGCTTGATTTCGCCAAGGGCGTTCTGCACGTCGCGCGGATTGACGAATTCGACTTTCGTCTGTTCTTCGAATTCATTGGTTGCGGGCTCTTGCGGCGGCTGGGCCGGATTTTCAATTTTATTCGGCTCTTGGCCGGGCGCTGATTGAGCTGGCGGCGTTTCAATTGACGTTTCCGTTCTTACTTCAGTTTTCTGTTCAGTGGTA
>JAZDPK010000011.1:0-17411 GCA_043797615.1 Parcubacteria group bacterium | reverse complement strand
GCGTTTTCTCAGAAAGCGTTAAAGAATACAAGAGTAAAAGGGAAAACAATCCAAGACAAAGAATCAAGTTTTTAAGTTTTTAAACTTGCGCGAACGGAACACGAACTCGTAGCTCGAATTCCAGTACTCAGAAGGATTGGCGTTGATGCCGTCCAGTACGGGACGATCGCCGAAGGGATTCAGACTGAAGACGCTTGGATCGCCGGAAAAGCCGGAAATTTGTTTCATGGCGATTAACATCCAATCGTTGCCGGAATAATGCAATCGAAGTTGCGGTCCGGCTTCAGGCGGGCACAATTCCAAACCCAGTTCTTCCGCCTTGTCATATATTTCTTGCGTTGTCGCGCCGTCTTTTAAGCCGAGTGCGCCGACAGTCAGCCTGACCAGTTCGTCTTTTTCCTCTTTTTTCAATGTTTTGAAATCGCCGCTGTCGATCATCTGCTTTGCCGAATCATATATTTCAACGTTTTTCTCTTTTAATTCTTTGACAAGCTGTTTTTTGTCTTTTCCGCCGACAATTATGTCGTATTTCTGAATTTTTCCTTCCGGAAACGAAGTGTAAACATGCTCGATGTTCAAGCCGAATACGCCGGGAAACAATTCGCCCACATAGGCCTTGGTGTTTTCATCGACATCTTCTTTTTTCCAGGCGATTTCATCGGCCGCGCAGTTAAAAACGACCGGCGCGTCTTCTTTCGGATTTCTTTTTGCGATTATCTCCTTGATCCGCGGATCGCGCTGATAGCCGAATCCTTCGATCGGCCCGTTCATCTCATACAAAAATATCAGTTCTTCTTGTGTCAACGTCTCATTCTTCCGCGTTTTTTTGTCGATTTCCGTCAGCTTCTTCATGTCTTTGGACGCTTTGCGGTATTTTTCCGCGCCCGGCAATTCGTTCATTTTCTTTTCCGCGATTTCCGCCATGTTGCCTTCAAGATTTTGCGCGTTATCCGCCACGCCGCGCGCTTCGCCGATAACGTCTTCTTGCATTCTGATGGCGATGCGCGGGATATTCGCCACGCCTTGCTTGTTCAGAGTATAGTACACGTAGAAATCGCCGCCTTTCAATTGCGTTTGCGCCGTGCCCAGCCCTTTCGTGCACCAGGCCGTGCCTTTGTTTTGCAATGAAGCCCACAAAGCCGTCGCGTCCGTGCCTTTTTGATATTTCATCCATTTGCCTTTTGTTTCTTTTCTCATCTCGTCGGTAATCTCGCCGGCTTGCAGTATCGCCTCTGCATATTGCTTGGCAAAGGACATTTTGGCGAAATTCTCCACTTTTTCTTTGGTAATCAATTGCTCCTTCGGAATATTGTCCAACGCCGCCGATTTTTGCGCTTGAATCAGCGTCTCAAGCATTTCATCGTCTTGCGACGCTTCGATCATTTGTTCGACGTATGCCAATGCTCCCCGGTCAATGTCCGGGAAAAGCTTAAAACTGCCTTTTGATCTTTTGGAAAATTCCTTTTTGTCCTTATCGAAATCGCCAAGATCGAGAATATTGCGGAAAGCGTAATATCTGAACCAGACCGGATACTTTTCGTTGGCGTCGGTCAGGTACGAGAGCCAATTATCCAATGAATTTTCAATGTCGATGACTGCGATTTCGCCTCTTTGCTCGAGTTCTTGTTCGCCGTAGCGCGCGTCAATGCCGAGTTCCCGCGCCGCCCGCTCTTCCACGCGCGCCGCGCTCTCGGCCATCTTTTCCTTGTTCGGACGGACGTACGCATTTAAAAGTTTTTCTCGAAGCAACGACAATGCCCGAGGACGGGTTTCCTTGCCGAACATCATTTTTCTCGATTGCTTTTTCTCCGGATCAAGAACGAGTTTTTCCAGACGGCCAAGATAGGCTTCGATTTGCGCGTCCGGGCTTTGCGGAATTCTTTCGCCGGAAAGATTTTGCGCAGCCTTGACCGCCCGCCGCGTTTCCGGCGCGTTGTGCAGATCGTATTTCTTCTTCAGAAAATCGGAGTGTTCGAATTTTGGCATATGTGAATTATTTTTTCTCGATAATTTCCTTCTCCGCCCTGGCGATAAATTCTTTCAGACTAATCGCGCCCAAATCCCCTTCCGCCCGCTTGCGCACGGCCACGGTCTTGTCTGTTTCTTCTTTTTCGCCGACCACCAAAAGATACGGGATTTTTTCTTTTTCGCCGTTGCGGATTTTTTTCCCGAGCGACTCGTTGCTGTTGTCGAGTTCAACGCGGATGCCGCTCTTTTTCAATTCTGCAAAAACGGTTTTTCCGTAGGCATCGAACTTTTCCGAAATCGGCAGCACCTTCGCCTGCACCGGCGACAGCCAGAGCGGAAACGCGCCGGCGTAATGCTCGATCAGCAAGCCGATGAAGCGCTCGAACGACCCCAGGAGCGCGCGGTGCAGCATGATCGGCCGCTCTTCCTTGCCTTTGGAATTGATGAAAGTCATGTCAAAGCGAGACGGCAGATTGAAATCAAATTGCAAAGTCGAGCACTGCCACTCGCGGCCAAGCGCGTCTTTCACTTTGTAATCGAGCTTGGGACCGTAAAATGCGGCCTCGCCGGTCATTTTTTCATATTCAATGCCCATCTGTTTCGCGGTTTTTTCCAAAAGCGCTTCGGCAAAATTCCACCCCTGGTCGTCGCCCGCGTATTTATCCTTGTTTGAAGGATCGCGCAAAGACAAATAAATTTTATAATCCTTAAACCCGAACGAGCTGAAAATAAATTTGATAAAATGGCCCACCCGCATCAACTCTTCTTCCACTTGCTCCAGGGAACAAATGATATGGGCGTCGTCCTGCGTGAAACCGCGCACGCGCGTCAAGCCGGACAGTTCGCCTGACTTCTCATAACGATATACCGTGCCGCATTCGGCCCAGCGCAGCGGCAAATCCTTATACGACCGCGGCGCTGATTTATAAATGCGCACATGAAACGGACAGTTCATTGGTTTTAATAAATATTCTTCCTTCGGCGTTTTGACCTTGGTTTTTCTCTGGCAATCTTTCAACGATTTACTCACCTCCAAAACCGGAAACATGCTCTCGTTGTAAAAATTCCAGTGGCCTGAAATTTCCCACAGCGTCCGGCTGCCGATGTGCGGCGAACGCACCAGTTCGTAGCCGTTTTTCAAATGCTCCGAATACCAAAAATCTTCAATAACGCGCCAAAGCAGCGCGCCTTTTGGTTTCCACATGGGCAAACCAAGACCGACGGACTGGTCAAGTATGAACAAATCTTTGCCAATGACCCGGTGGTCTCGCTTCTCCGCTTCTTCCAGCATTTTCAGATATTCGTCCAGCTCTTTTTCCGTTTCAAACGCCAAACCGTAAATCCGCTGCAGCATCTTGTTCTTTTCGTCCCCGCGCCAGTACGCGCCGGCGATTTTTTGCAATTTGAAGGCCCCGACTTTCTTTGTCGACAACAAATGCGGGCCGATGCACATGTCTTCGAATGCGACTTCCCCTTCGCGATCGATATTTTTGTAAAAACTGATTTTTGTTTCACCGTTTTTCGCCAATTCCCTGATCATTTCCAGTTTATATCCGTTGCCTTTCAATCTTTTCTCCGCTTCTTTGACCGGCAAATCGAATTGTTCGAATCTCTGGTCTTGATTAACGATTCCGCGCATTTCTTTTTCGATTTTTTCCAAATCTTCCGGTTTAAACGCCTCGCCGCCCAGATCAAAGTCGTAATAAAACCCGTTCTCGATCGCCGGACCGATGGTCAATTTCGCTTTCGGAAAAAATTTCAAAACCGCTTGCGCCAGGATGTGGCTTAAGGAATGCCGCATTTTGTCCATGTTATTCGAATCCATAATAGTTTATTGATTTATTGTTTTATTGTTTTATTGTTTTATTGATTTCCGTTTTAAATCGGCTTCTCTATTTCAACGGTAATATGGCTTTCCATTTTCGGCACTTTCGCCACCCAGAAGGGCGAAAGCTGCACGCGCACCGCTTTGATCTCATCGAAATTGGAAAGATACAATTCCACGCCCTTGGGGCTGAGCCCGGTCAGCTTGGCGCGGTCGAAAATGTCGTTTTCCGCCGTAATGACCGCCAGTCCCTCGGCATGCACTTTCAAATTCATGGTCTTTTTCGCGTTGTCGAAATTCTGCACCAGATACGTGAATTTGGCCGCGTCGAGATTGGTCAAGGCCTTGCCGTCCGGCACCACCGCCCGCAGGCGCTCCCGCGCCGTGTCCTCGATGCTTTTCTGGTTCAAGCCGACGAGCGCCACCTTCAATTTCATGCTTACCGTGAAATTATCCCTGACCGCATCGGCTTTTTCCGACACCAGGGTTTCGATCACCTGCTTTTCCGCGGCGACCGCGAAATAATCAGCATTCGGCAATTGCGCCTTGAAATCGGCGACCGCCTTGGCAACCAGCTTGGCGCTGAGCTCGTCCTGCGCCCGCGCGATGTCAACGGCCTGGATCACTTTGATCGAGCTGCCTGCGCTTTTCAGAATTGATTTGCTTTCCGCATAAACCTTGTCCTGCAAGGCCGGAACCAAGCCGGGAATCTTGAAACTCGTCGGTCCGAGCTCGGCGAATGAATTCGGATTGTCCGGATAAACGCTGACTTCCGCCTGGCCGTTGGCCGGGATGGTCGCGCGTTCGGACATCCTGAGCAGGACATTGTCCAACGACAGGAGCCGCGTCGTCTTCACGAGCGTCTGGCTTTCCGAGCGCTTATTGTAAATGACGACTTTGCCGACGCTGTTCCCGGGCAGCGCTTTATATCCGGTGGCGTCGCCCGTCAAATCGCCGGAAACTACGGCTTCGGACAAAACCCCCTGCAAAACGCCGCTGCCCGACGGCCCGCCGTCAGTGGCCACGTCCGCGACAAAATCCGTTCCCACCGGCGTGGCCGCCGGCGTAACCTTGATCGCCGCTTTGCCGGAAGAAAAATAAATGACGATGAGAATCAAAAGAACGGCGATGATCACAAAGCTTAAAATCGCTTTTTTGTAGCTTTCGCCGACCATCGAATGCTTTGTCAAATACATAAAATTATGGATATTAATGTTTATCTGGATGTATTGTAGCAAAATCTTCGGGAATGGGCAATTGAAAAAAAGGAGGGTAAGGAGGCTAAAGGAGATATGCGAGATTGAATTATACAGACTATCCTCTATAGCCCGCTTCGCCTAAGCAAAGCGAGGCGAGCCTTCTTTCCCCTATCTTTATATGCCTTATACCTCTTCGTTTTCAGTTTCTTTCAACGACTCCTTCTCCCAACGTTTCCTCTATTTTTCCGATCGTTTCCTTGTTCGCTTGGATTAAAAAATTGGTTTTGATGATTTTGTCGTTTATTTTTAGAAAAACCTGCTCTTTGCCAGGCATGCCCATAAAAAGCATTTTCACTTTGCTTGCCAACTCTTTTGACGCGCCGACAGGATAGGCGATCATCACTTTTTTCCGCTGCGGCAGCTCGGCGAATCCGCCGGTTTTCCGGCTGAAACGCGCGTTCAATTTGCTTTCGACCGGCGTTTTCGATATTTCCAGCACTGTTTGCTCGAAATTCGCTTCGTTCAATTCCCACACTTGATTGCATAGCACTTTAGGATCGCCGTCTTTGTCCGACAGCGTGCCGTCGGCGACGATCACTTTTCCTTCGTCCCAGGAAAAAGCTTTCTCCTTGTAAAGGCGCGGGAAAATCAGAATTTCCAGCGAACCGAGACTGTCTTCCAAAGTGACAAAAAGCATGGGATCGCCGGCTTTGGTCATGATCTTTTTCGATTTGGCGATGACGCCGGCCGTGCGCACGACCCGCGGCTTTGGATTTTCCTTCAGCGATAAAATGGGAGTGAACAAGCCGTTGATCCTTTTTTGATATTCTTTGAACGGATGGTCGGAAACGTACAATCCCAGAAATTCCTTTTCCCACGCCAGAATCTGCGCATTCGACGCCGGCTGGCCGTCGCGCAGCATGAGTTTTGGCGCCATTTTTTCGCCCAAGCCGCTGAAGCTGAACATGTCGCCCTGCTTGATCAAGCGCGAATGCTCCAAATCCTTGATGAACAGGAGCAGCTTGTCAATGTTGTCGAGCAATTGGTTCCGGCTGCCGAACAAATCCAAAGCGCCGCTCTTGATCAGCCCTTCCAGCGACTTTTTGTTCAGATCCTTCGTTGAAACGCGGGACAAAAAATCTTCCAGGCTTTTGAAAGCACCACCCGCTTTGCGCTCGCGGATGATTTCCCTGACCACGTTCTCTCCCACGTTCCTGATCGCGTTCATTCCGAAGCGGATGCGCGGCTTTTTGCCTTTCAACGATTCGGCCACCACCGTGAACGTTGAAAAACTCTCGTTGATGCTCGGCGGCAGGATTTCGATGTTCATCTCTTTGCACTCGTCGATCTCGATGGCGATGCGGTCCATATTGCCCTGGTCCGAAGTCAGGAGCGACGCCATAAATTCAACCGGATAATTCGCTTTCAGATAAGCCGTCTGATATGCGATATACGCGTAGCAGGCCGCGTGGCTCCGGTTGAAGCCGTAGCCGGCGAACGGCTCGATGAACGCGAAAACCTGCTGGCCGATTTCCCTGGCAACGCCGTTGTTCACGCAGCCGGCGATGAATTTTTCCTTTTGCTCGGCCAGCAGCGACGCGATTTTCTTGCCCACCGCCTTGCGCAGAACGTCGGCTTCGCCCAATGAAAATCCGGCCAAATCCCTGGCGATCTGCATTATTTGTTCTTGGTAAATCGCGATGCCGAATGTTTTCGAAAGCGAATCTTTCAATTTCGGATGGATGTATTGGATGCTCTTGCGGCCGTGCTTGCGGTCGATAAAATCAGGGATCAGATCCATCGGCCCGGGCCGGTAAAGCGACACCATGGCGAGCAAATCCTCGATATTGGTCGGCTTTAATTGCTTTAAATAGCGCTTCATGCCGCTCGATTCGAATTGGAACACGCCGGTGGTCTGGCCGTCTTGAAATATTTTATATGTTTTCCGATCATCAAGCGGCAGCTCATCGAGATTTATTTTCAAGCCGTGTATTTTTTCGATTATCTCGCAAGCGCGTTCCATAATGGTCAAATTTTTCAAACCGAGAAAGTCCATTTTCAAAAGACCCATGTCTTCGACAGGGTGGAGCGAATACTGGGTCACGATCGCCTGCTCTTCGTCGCGGGCGTATTGTGTTGGGCAGTAATTCTCGATCGGCTCGCGCGTAATGACCACGCCGCACGCGTGGGTGGACGCGTGGCGCGCCACGCCTTCAAGCTTGCGGGCGAAATCGATCAGGCGCTTGGCGTCAGCGTTGCCATTGTATAATTCTTTGAACTCGCTCACTTGCGCGATCGCCTCGTCCAGGTCCATGCCCATCGGAATCAGCTTGGAAGTCTGGTCGCAAAACAAATAAGGCAATTCCAAAACCCGGCCCACGTCGCGCACTGCCGCGCGCGCCGCCATCGTTCCGAACGTGATGATTTGCGCCACGTGATCCTTGCCGTATTTTTCTTCAACGTATTTAATCACTTCGCCGCGCCGCTCGTCGGAAAAGTCCGTGTCGATATCCGGCATGGAGATGCGCGCCGGATTGAGAAAGCGCTCGAACAAAAGATCGTATTTCAGGGGATCGAGATTCGTGATATTCAACAAATAAGAAACGATGCTGCCGGCGGCCGAGCCGCGGCCCGGGCCGACGACGATGCCGTTGTTCTTTGCCCAATTGATGAAATCCTGGACAATGAGGAAATACGAAGCATAGCCGGTTTTCTTGATCACTTCCAGCTCATATTCCAAACGGTCGGTCACGCGCCGCTCCGCCTCGCTCAAATTTTCTTTTTGATAATCGAACTTGAACCGGTTGGCGATGTTCGCGTAGCACAATTCCTTCATGTATTCGAAATCGTCCTTGCCTTCGGGCAATTCGAAGCGCGGCAGGATTATTTTTCCGAGCGGGATTTCCACGTTGCACATTTCAGCGATTTTATTCGTGTTTTCCAAAACTTCCGGATTGCCGCGGAAATTGCCAAGCATCTGCTCCGACGCAAAAAGCGAAAAATCATTGCCAAGCATGTTCATCTGGTTCGGATCGCTCTTGGTTTTTTTCGTCTGCAGGCAGATCAGGATGTCGTGCGCTTCGGCGTCTTCAGTGTTCAGATAATGCGTGTCGTTGGTCGCCGCGATCGGGATGCCGAGCTCCTTGCCAAGGGAAAAAATTTTATCGTTAACGATTTTTTGCTCGGGAATGTTCGGGTGATGCTGCACCTCGAGAAAAAAATTTTCCTTGCCGAAAACGTTTTGGAATTTAGCGATCAGCTGCTTGATTTTTTCGTCGGCCTGGTGATTCAAAATCGCTTGCGGGATTTCGCCCTGAATGCAGGCGGACAAGGCGATCAAGCCGTCATGATGCTTGTCAAGAAGCTCCCAGTCGATCCGCGGCTTGTAATAAAAGCCCTCCAGATGCGCCCGGCTGGTCAATTTGATCAGATTTTTGTAACCGTCGTTGTTTTTGGCGAGCAAAATAAGATGATGGCGATTTTCATCGCCGATTTCCTTGCGCTTGCGGTTTTCCACCACGTACGCTTCCAGGCCGATGATCGGCTTCAATCCGGCATCCTTGCATTTTTTGTAGAATTCAATGGCGCCGTACATCACGCCGTGGTCGGTGATAGCGAGAGCAGCCATGCCGTCTTCTTTGGCTTTGTTCACGAGGTCGCTAATCTTAGCCAAACCGTCAAGCAGACTGTATTCCGTATGCACATGGAGCGGCGTGTATTTCATAATATCGAAAGGAAAGTATTGATTGCATCAATACCTACTTCCCAATAGTAAATAAATCACAATCATTTTACCACAGTTTATTTTTTAATCAAAAAAAGGCGGTTTTGCCGCCCGGCTAATTTCATTAATTAAAATTTTAATCAAATTTTAAATAAACGTATTCGTTCGCGCGTTCAATCGCGGAAAGATTCTTTTTGAATGAGTGGTTTTCAAGGTCGCGTTGCCAATTGGCAACGTTATTCCGAATGTAATGGCGGATTTGATCCAAAGCCGCGCGGTCGCGGACGATGCGGTCATAAAAACGCGCCTGCCAAATTGGTTCGTTTTTGTGATTAAAAAAATTTTGCGCGCGCCGGGAAACCGCGCCTTTGAATCCACGGATGATCGAAAATAAATTGCCGCGTTGCGGGCCGAATTTATGGAACGGCGAATATCGCGGTGATTGTAGGTATTGATTGCAATCAATACCTACAAATTCCCCCGCACCCACAAAATCGTTCCGTTTGCAATCAATACCTACAAATCCGTCCATATGAAAATATTTCTCATCGTCTTCGGCCCACCCCTCATGGATGATTTTAATGATCGCGTGAATGTGATTCGGCATAATAATCCATTCATATATGTAAACATTCGGCCGGATATTTTGCGTCGCTAATAATTCTTCCTTTGTAATTTCGCCAATCGGCGACAATCGCATTTCGCCGTTAACGATTTCACCGAAATAATTTATCCGGTGCGCCGCGCAAACGGTGACAAAATAAAAACCAGGGGCGCTGTAATCAAACCCCGGCAATCTGATTGAACTCCGACGATAATTATCCAAACTGCCTTGCATATCATTTAAGCAACACCGCGTAAACCCCGTCCCGCCGCAATTCTTCCGAATGCTTCAATTCGCGCCGGCCGGCGGAAAAATCCGGCAGATTTTTTGAAACAAAATCCTGATTGAATTTTAAATCAAGGTTCAAATCAACAGACAACACGCCGGCCTGCTTTTGCACCAGGAGGTCGTACCGCCCGGCTTTGGCTTGAGCAACGATGCGCTCCGGCAATTTGTAATTCCATTCGACTCGCGTTGACGAATGAAAGCCGACCTCGAAAAACGCGCCGAAGCTGGTTTTGCCGAGCTCCTGATAAACGTCGACTTTTTCTTTTTTCAACTCTTGGCCGTTGATCTTGACGGAAATGAGTTCGCTCCCCTGCGGCGCGTAAAGCCGCGTGTAAGTTCGGTATTTCGACGTTTTCCAATCGGCCGAACCGCTGTGCTTGTAAACGACCGCGGCCTGCGCAAACATCTCGTTTTTATCGTTCTGCGCCAGATTATAATTGATCGTCCGGCTGATCACCGCATCCGTTTTCAGCGCCGCCAAATTCGCGTCCACAAGCTGCAGGTAATCGCCGTCAAAACTTTTAATATTGCCGGCCCAATCGTTTTTCTCGGCCAGGCTTTGAAAATCCGGATCGTTGTAATAAATGAGAACCTGCTTTTCCTTCACGTTTTTCGAAATCAAATCGATCACGTTCTGCCACTCGTTCATTGGCAAAGCGTACAATTTCGCGATCATGAGTTTCGACAGATCTCCGATAATGTCCTTGCGCTGTGAAACCGGAATGCCCTGCTTGTAATAGCCGTATTCCACCTGATATTCAAGCTGATCAAAAAAATTCTGTTTGGTGAAAGTGATGCCGTCGACCGTGAACGAGCCAAGATAGCCGAGCAGATCCTCGATAATATTTGGAGTAAATGCGATCACGCCGTCTAATTTTTCCCTGCCGCCTTCCTGGTAATAAAACCATTCCATCTTGTCGGCGGAGGTCGGAAAATCCGGCGACCAGTTCGAATCGCGGAAAAACCATTTTTTTTGCTTTAAATATTCAACAATCGGCTTGGGCGGAACAACGTTTAAATACGCCGCCGCCGGCTGATCAAGATTATAGCTGTTGTCAATGAAAATCGATTCGATCTCCGCGTTTTTTATCTTCAAAATGCCGTAGGTGCCGATAAATCCGCCGGCCGGCCGCAGTTCGCGGTTGTTTTCAAACGCCAGCAAATACGTCTTGTCGACCGGGTAGCCGGAAAACGCGGGCAAAATTTTGGAAATAGAAACAAGGCTGCCCACGGCTTTGCGCAGCTTTGGGATTTTCTCTTGAAGAGGATTGATCATTCGGTCGAAAATAAACAGCGGATGCAAACGGTTGATTTCCACCAGCTGATCGCTAACCGCGTTGAATTCCGCTTCCGCCTGTTCGAATTTGCCGGTGGAATCGGCGACAAGCGCCAAAGCCCGCGCTTTTTGCTCCGGCGTAATATTCGAGAAGCTGATATTTTTCTGATGCAAAACGTCGATCACCTCTTGGCCGACAAGAGACAGCGTTTTAATCGCGGACGAAGTTTTTCCGCCGATCGATAAAATCTTTTCCGCGACCGACAATTGATTTTTGATTAAAACATTTTTGAAAAAGGCCGAGCTTTCCAAAGTTTTCAAGATCGCTCCGGCGCTGGTGAAATCTTTTTCCGCAAGGTCAAGCTCGGACGCCGCGTGTTTGAAGTCCTGGCTGTAAATAAAATTTTCCGCGGCGGTCATGTGCGCCTGCCCGGACGCTCCGTACGCGTAAGCGTTTTTCAACGCGGCATAATGCGGCAACAGGCCGAAACCCGCCACGACTCCGCCGACGATCGCAATAATTAAAATCGCCAGCGCGATGTACGGCACGCTTTTCAGCGCGACGACAAAAATCCTGGCCAGCGATTTGAGCGGCTTCTTGTAATCCTTTTTTTCTTCCGGCAGAAAATTTTGATGTCGGTTGAACATGGTGGTATTATAACATTTTTGAGAAATAAAAAAAGGCGGTATAAGGCCATAAATGGCAAATAGGGCTTTACCCAAGATTTTTTCGCCTCTTCGCCATGTTCTGCCTTATTCTGCCCCATGTTCCCCTTTTTTTAATTTTAAAAGGCAGAGCGCGATGGCACTGCCTTAATGATTAAATTAACTTCCCTTCAACTTTTCCTGATAGCTGACTGCGGTCTGGTTCGCTTCCATCAGCACCAGCGTGCCGGCTTCGGCGTTCGTTCTTTTCAATTTTCTCACGTTTCTGGTTTCAATAATCGGAATCAAGGCATACTCCAGACATTCCGGATGTCTGTATAATCGCTCAACCACTTCCACGAGAACTATTTCATTGTTCGATTCTTCCTTGGTGTAATAACAAATATGATTCTCTTTCACGCAATTATCTTCATTGGTGTTGACGAGCAAATTTTTCTGTTTCGGTGCCATGTTATACTCCTTATTGGAAGTTGGTTTATCGCGTTAAAAAATGATTCTCTCGCCGCCTTCGGGAAGCGGATCGGGACAATTATTAATTTCCGCGAACAGAATGGTCGTTGAGTCGTTTGCATCTTTATTGAATTTCAATTTCGCAAAAATCTGTCGAACTATCAATGTTGACAAAGGACCATTCGAATTGTAGCGCAAATAACGCAATATGTTCTCTATAGTTCTTTCATCGCTCATCATAAATTTTTTTTCATCGCGAATGATCTTTTTGAGCCGCAGTATTTTTCTCGCACGAAAATTTTCGCCGTGGAATCTTATCACTTCATGGGGCTTATTCTGATCATATACCACGACCTGATGCGCCTTCACAATCTTCTTCCCGTCTTCCGACACCGCCACGGCTTCGTCGAAATCCTTTTCCGCTTCGGCGCGCGTCTTGGCGACATCGGCGGCCAAAAGATCGCACAGGAAATCGCGGGCTTCCTTGGCTTTCGCTAAGCCGCGCAGCCAGGTGGCAAAGATGGCGTCGAAGAGCTGAAATGAATCAGCTCCGGGATTTTCGCCGAACGGTTTCAAAGCTACATGCGTTTGATCGGTGATATTCTCTTGAATTCCCATGAATGCCATTTCGGCAGGAACGGGAATAAAGACAATCACTCCTAAAGAATGGCAGTAAAAAATTTCCGCGACTCTTTTGGATGAATGAAGGACGCTGAGCAACGGTTTGATCCGTTGAACCAGCTTCAGCTGATCTTCCGATTCGCCGTATCCTTGTTCAAGGATCGACTCCGCGCTCGAAGCGAATTTGAACATACAATCAAACAGCCACGCTTCATCGAACACGTTGGACATGGCCAATTTCGAAAGATAATGGTTCCACATGCCGTCGCCGTTTTCTTCCAGCTCCGGCCGGTCGGCTTTGCGCTGGGCGGCAAGCCATTCCTCGATATCTTCCTTTTCATAATACTCTTGTTCGCCGAATCGGTTGCGCACGAAGTTTTCTTTCAATTGTTCGTAAGTTAATTTGAAAAGAGCTTTTCCCATGACAACCTCCTACAGTCGCGCGCTACAGAGCCTGCCTAAAAAGTTCGTATTTGGCTAAAAATTTATAATTTTTGCTGCAAATTATTCAAAACTCGTCGGCTTAATCACAATTAAACCTCCTCATTTTTCATAATTTTCGCTCTAAATTCTAAATTTTGTAGCTCAAATGAACTTTCCAGCCAGGCTCTTAGGTTTTCTAGGCCTCAACGCGATGGGGTTAGTAGCCGGCGATATTGCCAGCTAGACTTTTCATAATAGCAAATCGGCTGATATTTGTCAACCGCGGAAATTGAATTTTCACTATAACTAGCCAATAATTCAGTTTAATCAATAAAAAAACAAGAAGGGAAAGATGGCTAAAGAAGATAGTCTTGAAAATTAACTCTTGCATATCCTCTTTAGCCTTCTTATGCCTTCTCAAACCTTCTTCGCCCTCTTCTTCCTTTCCGCCTTATTTTGCCCTGTTCTGCCCTTTCCACTTCACCATGTATTTTATCCAGCTGATAATATGTATCCTCGTCAACTTATTAAACAAAAATTTGAAATATCCGCCTTCCGCCGACTGGCGCCCGTGGAAATGGATCGCTTCCGAATCCGCCAGATAAATATTTTTATATCCGGCGTTGATTATGCGCCGGCACAGATCCGTGTCTTCGAAATACATGAAGAACCGCTCGTCGAATAATCCGACTTCGTCCAAAACTTTTTTCGGGATTAAAACGCACGAACCTTGAATCCAATCCACCGGGCGGTTGGTGTTGTGATCCCAATCAGTCATTAAAAATCGATTTAACTCATTCTCCGCGAAAGAAAATCTGCCGAGCGGCGTGCGGCGGAACAGCGGCGTCCAGAATTTATGAAAAGCGTAGCACGTGTGCTGCAATGTTCGATCCGGATTTAACAAGCGCGGACCGACCAGGCCGACGTCGCTCCTGTCTTTGACGTAATGATAAATTTTTTTGATCGTGTCGGCGAACAAAAAAATGTCCGGGTTTAAAATCAGAATGTGGCGGCCGCTCGCGTTTTTAATTCCAATGTTATTGCCTGCGCCCATGCCGACGTTCTTTTCCATTTTGAATAATTTCACTTGCGGGAAATTTTCTTTCAAAAGATTTTCCACGCCGTCGTCGGAATTGTTGTCGACGACGATGATTTCATGCGGAAAATCGATTTCCGATTCCAAAACGGACTTGAGGCAATTCTTGACCAAGCCGCGGGATTTATAATTCAGGATTATTATTGATAATTCCATATGCCATTTATTTCGTTACGAATTATCCCGAAGGGATCCCTTCGGGACAAATCTCTACAAATATACGAATTTACGTATAAAACATACAAATCAAAACTAATAAAGATTGAGAACTCTGGTGAATTTCACTCCTTGATCGGCAAAGGTGGCCAAGATTCCTAATTTTATTCCAGTCGTTTTCAGATATTTTTTTATTTGATTAAAATCTTGTTTGGTAAACCTTTTATTAACTTTGATTTCCAATACGATCTTTTTTTCTATCAAAAAATCCAAATAACAACTTCCGACTTTGTAATTATCATATTCCAACGGGCTGTACAATTGCGCTTCGAATTGCCACTTCTTTTTTTGAAAAGCGATTTCCAACGCATTTTGATAAACTTTCTCTGGAAGTCCCGGCCCCAATTGGTTATAAACATCAAACAAAACACCCGTTATTTCATAACTGAGATCTTTGTAAATTATTTTATTATGTTGTTCCCCTTCCATATGATTTTTATTTTACATCATAAATTTGTAATAATTTGTATATTTGTATATACGTAGAGATTCGTAATTCGTAACCTAACTAAGCCACTTTGCCATTTCTTCGTCGGAAACCTTCGAATTCTTTTGAATTAATTTCCTTTTAAACATCATTTTTTTCCAATTTCGAAATATGTCTTTCCACGCCCGCAGATTGCCGGTTTCAAGAATAACGACATAACCGAGTTTGACGAACTCATACCAGAACACCGGCCAGAAAAACTTGAAATTGAATTTCGGCAGGTTTTTCATGATGAAATAAATATGGTTGCGGTATGAATAGAAATTCGCGAACTTCGATTTTCTTTTTCGGTTTTTCGCGATCTGGATTTTCGTGATCTTTTCGCTCGGGCAGGACACTGTCCGGTCATGGTAAGCCACCGCCTGGGCCACGCGCCAGGAATTCCAGCCGGCCCGGCGCAGTCGATGCGCCAGATCCGCATCTTCCTTGTAGCTGAAAAAATCTTCGTCGAAATATTCCTGCTGGTACATCGTTTCCTCCAGCGCTTTGCGGCGGTAAAAAGGCAACGCCCCGGACACGCCGAAAATCTCTTCCGAATTGTCGTACTGGCCGGAATCCACTTCCCCGCTTCCCAAGTCGGACACGCGGTAATTTTTATATATTTTTATGCCGAGCGAATCCACGTATTTCGTTTCCAGGTCGTCCTGCAACCTTAAAATCTTGCCGGTCGCGCTGCCGCAGAGCGGATGGCTGTCCAGAAAATCGACCAGCGCTTGCAAAAAATCCGGTTCAAGCGCCGTGTCCTGATTCAAACACAAAACATAATCCGACTTTGACCAATGGATCGCCTGATTGTGCGCTTTGACAAAACCGATGTTTTCCCTGTGCTTGATGACGCGGAACTGCGGAAAGCGTTCGTTGATTATTTCCACGGTTTGATCGGCCGAGCCGTTGTCGATTATTATCATTGAAAAATCCTTGAACGTCTGATTTAAAACAGAACGGAGACAATTCTCAATGTACCGTTCGCCGTTCCAAGTGATTAGATTGATGGAAACTTTACTCATATTATCTTAATGTAATGCTTTAAAGTTTACTAGTTTATTGGTTGATTAGTTTATTACAAAGTAATTATAATCATTTAAATATGCCAGCCTATCTCCTTTAGCCCTCTTTCCCCTCTTTTTAAATTTTGCATTTTAAAATTTTACTTTTTTTTGCATTTTGCCAGCGCAGTGCAGCCTGTCGGCACGACTGCGCTGCACTGACTTTGCTTTTTGCATTTATCTGATTTTGGGTGTGATGAAAAATCCCAAATGATACTTTTTCCCGAGCATCAGCCGCGTCTGCGCGTCGATCGCCGGCAGCGAGCCGAACAAGATCAAAGTGACCGGCAAAAGAATCCACTGCAGAAGCATTACGGCGTATTTCCATTTGTTGTAATGCGCCGGACGCTGGGGCAGAAGCAGCATGCTGATGATCGCCGACACGAAGATGCCGGCCATGGCGAAAGTCATCAGCCACTCGAGCACGAACGGCGCGTTCTGCACGATAACCGACGAAGAATCATTCCCGTGCCCCGCCACATAGAGCGGCAAGCGGCCGAGAATGAAGATTAAAATCGGTGCGGTGGCCCACGAATACATGCCTTCGACCAAGTTCCATGTGTATTTTATTTTTTTGTACCACGGAATCATTTTATTATTGCGGAAATTTTCCATCATGTACGGAAAATGCTCCACGCCCCAGGCCCAGCGTCGCTGCTGCTTGTACAAATTTTTAAAGCTTTTCCAATAGCTCTTGTCCTTGACCGTGTCCATTGAAACCGGAATGTACATCGGCAGGACGCGGTAATCGCCGTTGTAGCGGAAAAAGCATTGCAAGAATATACGCGAGTCGTCGGTGACGATCGTTTTCTCCCAGAATCCGACGTCCACCAAGGCGCGGAAGCTCATGCTGTGCGACGAAAAAGTGTACATGCGCTCCGGCCGGATCAATTCCGTGAGCAGCCAGAAAATCGTGCCGAACGCGGTTACGCGCATGGCCGCCGGCGCGTCCCAGATGTTGTTGTTGTACAGCACGGCCGGCTGGTATGAAGCGCGCGTCGGGTTCGGATTCGTCAGATATAAATACGCGAGGTATGAAAAATACTGTTTGTGAACGCAAGTGTCCGAATCGAAATACGACACGATTAAATCATCGTACGGGATTTTCAATTCATCGATCATTTCTTGCGACCGGTGCCCCATCCAATTCGCGTTCGCGCCCTTGCCTTTCATTTCGCCGACCAAGCCGTCCGGATGAACGGTAATCAGCAAGCGAAAAAACTTTTCAGCGAATTCTTTTTTGATCTGCTCGGCCTTCGGCAGAAAATCGCTTTCCAACCGCGCTTCACCGCCCAAAACAACGATCATCTTGTTCAACGGATAGGCGCTGGCGCACAAGCTCTGAATCGTGGCGCGCAACACTTCGATCGGCTCGCCGGCGGTCGGCAGATAAACGATGTGGTAAATGCGCTGCCAATCGGCAATAGTCTGCACTTTGGCAAACCAATTTACGCCGATGGTTTTTTTATATTTGAAATAGGAAATGTTCACGAAAAAAATAAAATGCGACACGCGGAACAGC
>JAZDPK010000001.1:0-2622 GCA_043797615.1 Parcubacteria group bacterium | reverse complement strand
GGGCGGAATATATGAAAAATACGGGGTGAGAGGCCTGGCCGAGTCAACGTATCTGATATATCAGTTTGAGTATTGCAAAAGAACAGGCAAGCATTTGGATGAAAGAGGCGGAACTTTGTTTACGGAAAGTAGGCGGCCCGTTTCCGGCCGCGTTTCCTATGGAGATTGGTTTGCATCGGACCTTGGATTCTATTCCTGTGTTCAGGGCTATCGTGGTGGCGATCTCGGTTCCCGCCTCGCCGGTAGTTTTGTTTTGAAATCGTAACTTGAGATTTGAAAATTTGGTATTTGATTTGATTTCTATTTTGAATTTGGTATTTGAAAAAAATAAGGAGCGCTGCTTATCGAGCCGCTCCTTTTAAATTACCCTGCGCCAAGCTTGCAATTTATTTTGTTTTATGATATACTCTTGGCACTTTGGAAAAAGCGGGAAGAGTGGGAAAGGTGGGAAAAGAGAGAAAGGTGGGAAAGGGGTGAAAGGAGAAACAGGGGATAAAGGTGTGAAAAGCGGAACAGGCGAATTGATGAGGTTTATTACTTAAGAACCAATTGTATTACAACCGTATTTCTATCGTATTACGGTTTGTTTTTACCGATTTAAATATGGAAATTCGCAATATCGCCATTATCGCCCACCCCGCAGTAAATTCGTTTGCTAACGAATTACTACGGGGCAAGTGTTTTATTTTTTGTCTGGTATGAATATATAAATTTTATGGAGATTAGAAATATTGCCATTATCGCTCATGTTGACCATGGGAAAACCAGTTTAACCGACGCCATGCTGCGCCAGGCCGGTTTGGCAATGGAAGGCGTTTCAATGGATTCGAACGCGCTGGAGCTTGAGCGGGGCATCACCATTTATTCGAAAAACGCTTCTTTGAATTATAAAGGCGTAAAAATAAATATCGTGGATACGCCGGGACACGCGGATTTCGGTTCGGAAGTGGAGCGCGTTTTGCGCTCGATCGATTCTGTTCTTCTTCTTGTGGACGCGGCCGAAGGTCCGATGCCGCAAACCAAATTCGTGCTGAAAAAATCGCTCGAGCTTGGACTTAAGCCGATTCTCGTTATCAATAAAATCGACAAGCCGGCCAGCCGGCCGGACTGGGTGGCGGACAAGGTTTTCGAATTGTTCATGGACCTGGGCGCGAGCGAAGAACAGCTGAATTTTACCACGGTTTACGCGATCGCGCGCGCCGGCGTGGCGAAAATGAAACTGAAAGACGATTCGAAAGATTTGACGCCGCTGATGGACGTTATTCTCGAAAAAGTGGCGCCGGCGTCTTCGCCCGAGCTCGTTGCCAAGCCGCTGCGCATTCAGCCGTTCAATCTGGCATACGACAATTTTCTCGGACGCCTGGCGATCGGCCGCATTTACGAAGGCGTGGTCAAAGTCGGCCAAAAAGTTTTCATCAAAAAGCCGGACAATGAAGCGCGCGCCGGAAAAATAACGAAAATATTTTCTTTTTCCGGCCTGAAGCGCGTTGATACGGAAACGGCCGAAGCCGGGGACATCGTAATGATCGCGGGCTTGCCGGACATTTACATCGGTGAAACGATCTGCGAAAACGCTGATCAGGAAACTTTGCCAACGATCAATATTGACGAGCCGACCATCGCTCTTAATTTTTTAGTCAACAATTCGCCGTTTGCCGGTAAAGAAGGAAAGTTCGTCACCGGCCGGCAGATCAAAGAAAGATTGGAGCGGGAGCTCGAAGTCAATGTCGGGCTTAAAGTCGATTTTTCGCCGATTGAATATTTCAAAGTTTACGGACGCGGCGAATTGCACGTCGCGATTCTCCTTGAAAACATGCGGCGCGAAGGCTACGAAGTGCAGGTTTCCCAGCCAAAGGTGATAATTAAAACAGAGCATGGCCTGAAAACCGAGCCGTACGAGGAAGTGACCGTGGACGTGCCGAACGAATTAACCGGCACTGTCATCGAGAAAATTTCCAAGCGCAAAGGCCTGATGGTCGGCATGTGGCCGGAGCAGAATCATACGCGGCTTGTTTTCAAAGCGCCGACGCGGGGCCTTCTCGGCTACCGCGGCGAATTTGTCGTTGACACGCGCGGGGAGGGGATCTTGTGCAGCCGGTTCATCGGCTTCAAGCCGTATGCCGGCGAAATCGAGAAGCAGGATTTCGGTTCGATGATTTCCATGGAAAACGGCAAAGCGCTCGGTTTTTCTCTTTGGAATCTGCAGGAGCGCGGCGTTTTATACGTCGGGCCGGGCAGCCAGGTTTACGAAGGCATGGTCATCGGCAACACGGCCAAGGGGCGCGACATGTCCGTCAATCCGACGAAAAACAAACAGCTCACCAACATGCGCTCGAAAGCTTCGGATGAAGGAATTATTTTGGTTCCAGCGGCGGAATTGACATTGGAGCGCGGCCTTGAAATAATGAAAGACGACGAGTACTTGGAAGTCACGCCGCAGAATATTCGCTTGCGAAAACAGTATTTGACGGCGAACGACAGGGTGAAGGCGCGGAAGAAGCTGGAGGATGAGGATAAATAAACGCTAAACCACTCGAAATAGAAACGCGAAATGACGCTAAACTCTTTCAGACAAGCAAGCGAAAAGTCCCGCCTTTCTTTGCGAGCCATGCACCATACGGT
>JAZDPK010000069.1:0-25627 GCA_043797615.1 Parcubacteria group bacterium | reverse complement strand
TTTTTATTCCACAGAACGGCAATTTCATTTCGTTCGTTTTTACTTAAATGCGCGTAGCATTTGGTTTTTTTTATTCATATTTTTTCATTTTAAAACCATTTATTTATTTTGCAAGTGTTCGACTTCAAATGCGAATTCAGGCAGTTTAATATTTTAAAATTGTTATTTAACAAGGAGGCTTAAAATGAGGAAATTAATGAACAGCGATAATTTGCCGATAGTCTTAGTGGTGGGAGCGATTATATTTTTCATTATTTTTTTTGTGGTGCTAAGCTGCACTCATAAGAAAAATGAGAGGAATTTTCCCACACCTTCAGCCAGTGACATTGCCATCTACGTCGCGGATATGGAACGAATGGAAGAACAAAACGGCCGCAATTCCGGCGGAGTGGTGGTGATCGGCGGATGCGGAGACGGGATATTCGAGCGGCCGAACGCAGCGCGAATGGTAAACCGCAATGATTTCCCTGTTCGCGTGCGTCACGTGATCCAGGCGCGAGCCGAATTGACCCAGTCGGTTTTTCAACTCGAGCCAGGAGAGCGAAAATTTTTTCAGTATGTTTCGCCTGTCGACGGATTCTATATCCATTCGGTAAAATCGGGCGCGTTGCTCGGCTGGATTGGCCGGGACATGTGTCCGCAATAAGGACAACAACAATCCTTATGCCGCCATATCCCGTGAGGTATGGCGGTTTTATTTTATTTGATATTGACAAAATTTTAACGATTTAATTTTTAAAATATAAAACAGCTCTTGAACGGGCTGTTGTTGTTTTTAATAATTTTTATTCCACCGTCACGCTCTTGGCCAGATTTCTTGGCTTATCCACATCTTTCCCGCGCAGGACAGCGAAATAGTAGGCGAACAGTTGCAGCGGAATTGTCGATAAAATCGGCGTCAGCATTTCCAATGTTTTCGGAATGTAAATGATGTCGTCGGCCACGCCGTTCAATTTTTCATTGCCTTCGGTGGTGATGGCGATCACTTTGCCGCTCCGCGCTTTGATTTCGGCGATGTTGCTGAAATTTTTTTCAAAAACGCTGTCTTCCGGCGCGATGAAAATGGATGGAAAGCCGGCGTCGATCACCGCGATCGGGCCGTGCTTCATTTCGCCGGCGGCGAATCCTTCGGCGTGCACGTATGAAAGTTCTTTCAACTTAAGTGCGCCTTCGAAAGCCACTGGATGGTTGTATTTCCGGCCAAGGAAGGCGAAATTTTCATAACACAAATATTTTTCAACGATTTTTTTTATCGATTCGCTCTGGGCAAGAATTTTTTTTATTTTTTCCGGCAACAAGCTTATTTCTTCGCCGATCCGCTTGCCGGTCGCCACGGACATTTCGCGCTGGCGGCCGAGAAGAATGGTGATGAGCGCCAAAACGGCGAGTTGCGAAACGAACGCTTTGGTCGAAGCGACCGCGATTTCCGGCCCGCTGTGGTTGTAAACGCCGGCTTCGGTTTCCCGCGCGATCGTCGAGCCGACAACGTTCACGATTCCTAATGTTAACGCGTTTTTTTCTTTGGCTTCGCGCACCGCCGCCAAGGTGTCCGCGGTTTCGCCGGATTGGCTCATCACGATGACCGCGGTGTTTTCGCCGATCGGCGTTTTGCGGTAGCGGAATTCGCTGGCAAAATCCACTTCCGTCGGTATTCCGGCGTATTCTTCAATCATGTATTCGCCGATTTTGCCGGCGTAATGCGCCGTGCCGCAGGCAACGATGAAAATTTTTTTAATGTTGCGCAATTTTTCCGCGACGCTGTTCAGTCCGCCGAGCCGCGCTTTACCGTCTTTGATAATGAGCCTGCCGCGGATGGCGTTGGCGATCGTTTCCGGCTGTTCGAAAATTTCCTTCAGCATGAAGTGGTCAAAGCCGTTTTTTTCCGCTTGTTCGATGTCCCATTCGATTTTCTGAATGTCTTTTTCCACTTTTTGGCTTTGCGGATTGTAGATTTCAATGTTGTTTTCTTTGATTTCCGCCACTTCGCCGTCGTTCAAATAAATAACTTGCTTCGTGTATCTGATGATGGCTGAAACGTCGGACGCGATGATATTTTCGTCCATGCCAAGGCCGATGACCAGCGGGCTGCCCAGCTTGGCCGCGACTAATTTGCCTGGTTCGTCCTGATGGATTATCGCCAGCCCGTACGCGCCTTTCAGCAGTTCTTTCGCTTTGATAACGGTTTTGGTGATGTCGCCTTCGTAAATTTCTTCCAAAAGATGAGCGATCACTTCGCTGTCGGTTTCGGATTTGAATTTGTGGCCTTTTTTCTCCAGATAATCCTTCAAGGATTTGTAATTTTCAATGATGCCGTTGTGCGCGAGCCAGATTTTGCCGGAGCAGTCGGAATGCGGGTGCGCGTTCGCTTCGGTCGGGCAGCCGTGCGTTGCCCAGCGCGTGTGGGCGATGCCCAGGTTGCCGATTATTTCCCGTCCGTTGACCTTTTGTTCCAATAATGAAATTTTGCCCACGGATTTTTCCGTTTCAATCAAATCATTTAAAATGGCAAAACCGGCCGAGTCGTATCCCCGGTATTCGAGCCGCTTCAATCCGTCGATCAGAATCGGATAAGCTTGATTCTTGCCGACATAGCCGATTATTCCGCACATAGTTTTGTTCTGCATTGATAATAGCACGGTTGATTGCGGTGTCAAAAAGAAAACGAAAAAACGGAAAAACGTAAAAACCGAAAAACTAGGCGAATAATTGAAAATACAATGAAAAAGAGTTATAATTTGTTTGTAAATATGACTATCAATGACATTATTAAGCAAGAACAGGAATCAATCAATCTTTTTTTTAATACCGAAAAGATAATCGTGCCACCTTTGCCCGAATGGATTACGGAAAAACACGTCGAGCGCTGGCAATCGCTGTTTTTCGATCTGCATTTTTTGCCGCGCGTGGAAATGAAAGAAGATTTGAATTTGGAAAAATGGAAAGACCGGCCGGAAAAGGTTTTTTATGACAAGGTTGAAGATCGCAAAATCACGGCCGCAGCGGTTTTTTTGCCGGGCAAATGGGTTCTTGTTGATTCGCGGAACAAACCGGAAAGAAAAAGATTATGGATAAATAAAAACGAAGCCAAGTTATTAAGAATATTTGGCGTAGACTTTAAAAAAAGCGAAAAACAACAATATGATAACGATTATTTAAAAGAAATTTTACACAATGAAGGCTTTGGTTCTCGCTTTTGTTTGAATATTAACGACATTGATAAATTAAAACCGTTTGCCGCCGATATTCTTCAAGTTAAAAACGGAATTGTCCGATTGCCGCGGTTTATCGAATGGAATTATATGGCGAACGCGTTTTATCCGCAGTGGGCGACGACGAAAACATGGGAATGGTTTGAAGATAAGTATGGTAATGATTGCCATTTGGCCGGCGGGCATTTGTCGAGCGGGGTGATCGGGTGGGATCCGGAAAATTATTGGAGCACGATACTTGGGTTCAGGTTCATCGTGGAAATGTAATGCCGTTACGAATTACGAATCGGTACATATATACAAATTTACAAATAAATACGAATAATACATATATTTAGACAACAAGACAACCGCGTCTGGTTCTTCACCAATGAAAGATTGGCCGGTTTTTTGAATTGTTTGCAAAAGGAAATAAAAAAAGTCTTCGCGATCGGCGGCAGCGGGGATTTCGCGTTTAATCTTTTGAACTTTTTGAATCTTGAAGAAATAATTTTATGCGACAAGAAGCCGATGGCCGAGGCGGTTGTTGATTTTAAGAAAATGCTGTTCAAATGTTTTAACTTTGCGGAGATTGAAGGATTGTTTTTGAAAAATGAAAAAGAAATTTTTGAAAAGTTCTTGAACGCGCCGGCGCCGCGGAAAATTATTCCTTTTGAAAGCATGTTGCGCGGCGCCGGCGCTTCTCCTTTGATTAAAACCCTGAAAAAATCCAATCTTTTCTATAATGAAAGTTTTTGTCATTTAAAACAAATTAACGAATATCTTATTTACCTGCAAAACGAAGAAAAATACGAAGCCATGCGCGCCCAATTGGGAAAAATAAAATTTATCGCCGGCGATTTTTCCGAAAAACTGAAAAGTTTCCCGGATAATTATTTTAATTTGGTATACGTGTCCAATATTTTGGACAGTAACGATTATAGTGCCGACAATGTCGATTGTTTAAGAACGATAAAACAAAAATCAAGCCGCGGCGGCCTGTTGTTGGCGGTAATTCAAGACAAGGTTGACAAGCAGATTGATTTTATAAAGCAAAACGGTTTTGAATTGGTGAAAAAGGAGGCGCACAAGTTCAATTTTATAACTTCGATAAAAGGGCATTATTATTTTTCGTTCGTCCTGTTTCAAAAAGAAGAATAATCTGGTATAATATGATAGAATTAAAATCCACCCGACTTGAGTCGGAAAGTGATACCTTGAAATCGCTGACTAAAGTCAGGTAGATGTTAATAATTTAACTTTTTAAGTCAGTTTTATATAGAAACACTATGCCATTCAATTTCCTCAAGCATTTCTATCACCACGTCCGCGGCACCTTGATCTGGTTTGTCGTTTATTTCTTCTTGCACGCGATAATCTGGAGCACGCTCGGCGTTCTTATTTGGCTTTACCCGCAGGCGCTTTTCGTGCTGGCGAGCCTGTTTTTCTTCATCATCACGATCGTTAGTTTGTATTTCGCAATTTTGTTCATACGATATGCGTTGAAATTGAAGAAGATCAAAGACTTATTGAGCGGAGATTGGAGCTAGAGAAAACGCGAAACCACGCAAATTAGAAACCTGCCTACTCGCCGTCGCGTAGCTGCTATGGCGGAGCACGGCCGGCAGGCAGGCGCTAAACTACGAGAAACTCATTAGATACTCATGCGTAAGGCGATTTAATTCGCGGCATTTGCATCGGCGTTCATTCGCATCAGTTATTATTTGTGATATAATGTATTCAATATGCAGAAAATCACCCGATTCAATAAAATTTCGCTGGTTATTTTAATTATCGGCGTTCTTGTGTTTTCGAACGGTTGCGCCAAGGGCGGAACGCAGGCGGCGAAAGACGCGTACAAGCCGGTGACTTTGGTTTATTGGAGCGTATTCAACGACCAGGACGCGCTCAGCGACCTTTTGACCGCTTACCAGCAGGCGCGGCCGAACGTAACGATCGAGTACCGCAAATTCCGCTACGACGAATACGATCAGCAGCTGCTCGAAGCGCTGGCCGAAGACCGCGGACCGGATGTTTTCTCCGTGCGCAATACGATGATGCAGCAGGAAAAGGCCAAGCTCCTGCCTCTGCCGAGCCAGACAATCATTCCCGTCAAATCAATAGAGGGCACGATCAAGAAGGAAGAAGTGATCTCGATGGTGCCCCGGCCTTCCATTACTCCCCTGGCCGTGCGCCAGAAATTCCTCGACGTGGTCGGACGCGACGTGATCATGCCGTACGACATCGGCACGCCGGACAATCCGAAAGCTGTCGAGCGCGTTTGGGGATTGCCTCTCAATATCGACGCTTTGGTTTTATATTACAACAAAGATTTGCTAAGCAACGCCGGCATTGTCGAACCGCCGGCGAACTGGACCGATTTCCAGGCGCAGGCGAAGAAAATAACGAAAATCGACCAGGCGACCGGCAATATTCTGATTTCAGGCGCGGCGATCGGCGCGGCCGGCAATGTCAGCCGCTATTTCGACATTTTGTCCTTGCTCATGATGCAGAATCTGGCGCCGATGCTCGACGACAATGGCAACGCGAGCTTTGACAAGATGCCGCCTCAACTCGCCGGCGCATCAAAAGTGCCCGGACAAGGCGCGCTTGAATATTACACGCAATTCGCGTCGCCGCTTTTCGAGGGCTACAGCTGGAACGCGAAAATGCCCAATTCGCTCGACGCTTTCATGAATGGCAAAGCTGCCTATTATTTCGGTTATTCGTATGATCGCGCGACGATCAGAGCGCGCGCGCCCAAGCTGAATTACGCCGTGGCGCCGGTGCCGCAGATCAGCAGCCAGCAAAAAGTGAACTACGCCAACTACTGGGTGGAAGCGGTTTCAAATAAGACCAAGTTCCGCGATTACGCCTGGGACTTCGTTCAATTCATCGCCGACGAAAAAAACGTTGCCGCGTATTTGAATAAAAACAAGAAGCCAACGGCTCTGCGTTCGACGAAATTGATCAACGAGGAGCTGGCTGATCCGGATCTCCTGGCTTTTGCCGATGAACTGCTCACGGCCAGGAGCTGGTACCGCGGCTACAATGTTGCCGGCGCCGAGAAGATATTCGCCGACATGATCAATTCCCTAATTTCCGGCGCCGAGCCGGACGCGTCGAAAGCGCTGAAGCAGGCGGCCGAGCGGATTAATTTGATAATCAAGAGAAAACAATGAAAAAAACATTTTTAACCGTCGCGATTATTTGTTTCGGCGCGTTAGTTGCATTGCCAACGATTGCCGCGACTTTGCCGTCCCTTGTTCCGGCCGAATGCGCGGGCAAGGCGCTGCTCGACAAGAGCAAGTGCGTGGATTGCAGCAAGAAAACTTCCGCCGAAGTCGACATGATCAATAAAGAGGAAAAGCCATGCTGCTGCGATTTGAGTTCAGTCGAGCGGACGGCGGTCAATGTCGCTTCGATCATCCTCGGCCTGGCCGGATCGATCAGCCTGCTCATGTTCGTGATCGGCGGCGTAATGTACATCGCGTCGGCCGGCAGCCCGGACAAAGTGAAAAAGGCCACGTCAATCCTTTCGTACGCCGTCATCGGGCTGGCGATCATTTTATTGGCCGGCGTGGCGGTGAAATTCCTGATCAACAAACTGACGGCGTATCAATCAACGACGCGGATCAACATTGAAAAAACAATTACTTAAATCGACGATTGCGCTATGACGATCAACCAAAGACATTTCATCCTGCTTCTCATCATCGCCGTCTGCCTTATCGGCAATTTGAATTTGGCGCTGGCCGACGACGCGACGACGCAGGCGATCAAGAACGCGAACGACGCGATCGGCAGATTTCCCGAAGACATGCCGAAGAGCGACGATATTTCCGGATACGCCGGCAAAGCGCTTTATCAAGTTTTGGGGATAATCGGCACGATCGCTTTGCTCGTATTCCTTTACGGTGGTATAATGTGGATGACCGCCGCCGGCAAGCTCGAGCAAGTGAACACGGCGAAAGACACGATGATCTGGGCGGCGATCGGCCTGTTCGCCATTTTCGCGAGCTATTCCATCATTCTGTATCTGATCAGCAATTTCAATTTTTAAGCGAAATATTTAAATAACCCGGAATTATAAACATTGAAGCCCGAAATCCGATTTTATCGGTTCGAGCGAAATGATTTATTTTCCAGGAATTAACAATTAACATAAAACAACATGTTTGATTCGAAAAAAATTCAAACGATTGCGAAAGTTTCGCTCTTCGCCTTTATGCTGTTGTTCGTGGCTTTGCCGGTTTTGGCTCAGACGCTCGACGTGGGCATTGACCAAGTTGGCGCTGCGACCGGACTCGGCAAGCAGGACATCCGCCAGACCATCGGCCAGATCATCAACGTGGCGCTCGGCTTCCTCGGCGTTATTGCGGTGGTGGTGGTTTTGGTCGGCGGCTTCAAGTACATGGTCGCCGGCGGCAACACGGAAAAAGTGAAGGAGGCGCAGAAATGGATCATTTCCGGCATCATCGGCCTGGCAATCATCTTGTCGGCTTACGCCATTTCCCGCTATGTGATCAGCTCTCTGCTCAAGGCGACAACCGGCACCGGATTATCGGAATAAATCTACAGCTATTCAAATCCGCATACGGAAAATATATGGACATTTTCCGTATGTCAATTTGACAGGCTTTAAATTATGAATAAGTTTTTTCATATTCTGCTGTTGATTTGCGTTATAGGCGGGGCGATGCTGCCTTTTGCCGGGCATAACATTGCGCAAGCGGCAAATGGAATATTGCGCGGCAGTCTGGACGACACGGCCAAGAGCGCGCTGCTGAAAACCGGCGACGCCGCGCCGATAACGGCGACGGCCGCCGCCGGCAAAATAATCGGCATTGCTTTGACTTATCTCGGAATCCTTTTCCTGATTCTTGCGGTTTACGCCGGCATCACTTGGATGACGGCCGGCGGAAAAACCGAAAGCACCAAGAAAGCGAAGGATATTTTAATCGCGGCGACGATCGGATTTGCCGTCTGTCTCATGGCCTATCAGTTGACTTCATATATCATAACAAATATCGTGATTCAATAATCGCTATGAAATTTTTTTCTTTAATAATATTATTGGTCGTATTAATTTGCAGTTTGTCCGTTGCGGCAAATCCGGCCTTGGCCATCGGCGGCGCCCAGCAGCAGGCTTTGACCGGTTTGTCTTCCACCGCCGGCAATGCGAAGCTGGTTGCCGGCGATCCGGCCACGACCATTGGCAAGGCGATCAGCCTGGTCATCGCCGTGTCCAGCCTGATCCTTCTCATCATCGTTGTTTATGGAGGCATTCAGTGGATGACGGCCGGCGGCAACAAGGAACAAGTGGGCAAGAGCAAGAGCATGATCATCGAAGGAGTGATCGGCCTCATGATTTGTCTGGCGGCGTACGCGCTGACCAGCTATGTGGTGACGCAGATTACGACGGTGACGGGGGGATAGAAAATACGAATATACCTTAATTCGAATACCCAAGCGACAAACCAAGCCTGTCATTGCAGTCTCATGTTAAGTAATTTATTTGCGAGTCCGTGTCAAGCAGATTAGGTAATTTCATAAGAATACGAAGCAATCTTGTATGATATCCGAATAAATACTCTCGACTATTATCCAAGATTGCGTCGCTTATTTGAGTATTGATGATTGCTTCGCGTTTCATTAGAAAATTAGATTCTTTCAGTCCATTGCTCGCAATGACAGCTGCAAGGCAAAGCTCGCAAATAAACCATCACTCATTTGGCAATTTTAAGCATTAAAGTTAATTCGTATAATAAATAATATTTCATATGAAGTCGACAAATTTTCTTAAATATTCGATTGCCATGATTGTTGTTTTCGTTTTGGTCGGATCGGTTTGCCTGTTGCCGCATTTTGCCGGAGCAGAAACAATGTCGTCCGTGCTTACAAAAGCCGGGAAAGGGCTGGGCGAGGCGGCGCCTTCGGCCGATAAATTGCCGACTATAATCGGCGGCTACGTAAAAGTATTTCTCGGTTTGACCGGCATTATTTTGGTGATCATCATCGTTTACGCCGGATTCCTGTGGATGACGGCCGGCGGCGACAAAGAACAAGTTGGAAAAGCCAAAGACTGGATGATCAACGCGGTGGTCGGAATGCTTATTTTATTGTCGGCGTACGCGATCACCGGTTTCGTGATTGATAAATTAGTTTCAGCGGGGAGCAGTTCAACAACTACAACCGAAGATCATACTGGTAGTGGGTCTGAATGGTCGGGGGGGGGCTAATCAACAAACTCCAGCAGAGCAGGCAGCAGCTCAGGCGGAAGCATTACAAGTACAGCAAGACAATTGTAATTCACGTTGCCATAATGCATATGATCCACAGGATTGTTATGCAACTTGTATGGGTACGCCCAATAATCCATAAAACTTATTAAATTAAAATATTTAAATATTAACTAATGTTTTTTTCTATGAAGAATATCATCGTGATTTCTCTCATTGCCATGTTCTGCTTCGGCCTGGGCCTGGCGGGCATGATGTCGCCGGCGCAGGCGATCGGTCAGGATGTCATGACGCAGATTAAGGGTGGAGCGGATAAAGTGGGTCAAGTGGGATTCGGCGAATCGCAAGGCGGCGCTGATGCTCTGCCGACCAGAATAGGCAGAATCATCAACATGGTACTCGGAATTCTCGGCATCATTGTGGTGGTGATCGTTGTTTGGGCCGGATTCCTGTGGATGACGGCCGGCGGCGACAAGGAGCAGATCACAAAAGCGAAAGATTGGATGATCAATGCGATCATCGGTCTCGCAATTTTGTTGTCGGCGTACGCGATTACGGATTTCGTCATCAGCAAGCTGGTGGAAGCTTCTGGATATAGTTAAAACAATTGAAAAATTCCCCGCCGTTCGCGAACGGCGGGGTTTGCGTTTTAAAAGTCATACTTCGTAAGTTCCCCATTACCCCTGACTCGTCTGAGGCCACCGTAGTTTTAACGAAGGCGGCTGTCAGGGCATGTCCTGTATGGTTTTCCCCTCCCCGTTTTCTTACCCCTGACTTCTTGATTCGCCGTAGTTTCAACGAAGGCGGTTGAGTCAGGGCGTGTCTTCCATTAAGTGCCTTATGCGAGACTATTCCGACTCCATCACTCCCACATTCATCCGCCTTCGCATAAAGCTTCTGCGGATCAAGAAAATGTGGGGTAATTTAAAATCCTTGTGGATGTAAATTAAAATCTCGCCTCCAAGCATGGTCAAGGCGAGATTTTGCGCCTCGGTATGACAGTGCGCTTGTTATTCAGCCATTTTCTTCTTGAATTCCTCCACCAAAACCACCGGCTCCGGATCAACATTGTTCAATATTGCCAGATGATACGATGTCCACAGCCCCAGCCACAGACAAGTTATCATTTTGAAAAAGTTTGAACCGGATTCGGTGTTAATTATTTCAACATCGAGTTTGCCATTTAAAGTTTGTTTGAAAACATCCATCATTTTTTTCACTTCAGCCGAATCGTTTTCGTCCTTCAATATGATTGCTTGGTAATTTCCGGCTGAATTCGTGAATCCGACCATTTCATTGTGGCACAGCTCGGGGAAAACATTGCAGAACGCCGGAATTTTCGCGTTTTCGTTGAAATTTATTTTCCAAATTTGAGAAATCGCGGAAAATTTGTTCGAAGAATAGATCAGCGGCGTTTTTCCTTTTAATTTTTGCGCCAACGCTTTGCCGTGTTCGTCTATTTTGTCTTTCAACGCAACGCATTTCTCAATATCCGCGTTCAATTCGTTAAAATTTATTTTTATCAGCTTCGAATCGGCCAAAATTTTCAACATGGCCCCTAAAACGTAGGCGTATGACAAGCGCGGTTGAGCAGTATCGGGAATTTGCACGAACGGATAGCCTTTTTCCTCGGCGATTTTTTGCAGTTCGCCGCCATGAGCGAGAATAATGATTTCTTTCATGCCGATTTGTTCCCTTCCTTCGCCAAGGCTCCGGAGGGCAAGCGCTTCTTTTAGGCAATTAAGCGTTTCCGCCGTATTGCCGGAGTAAGAGCAAAAAAAACCGCGCCATTTTTTGTCAACGCGGCCGGGAAACGAGTAATCTTTAATGACCAGGATCTCCGGAGCGTCCACGGCCGCGGCAGCCAAATAAGATTTCAATAAATCCGCCGGCAGAGCCGAGCCGCCCAGGCCGCAGAAAATAATATCCTTCGTCCGCGGAGAAATTTTTATGTTTGTCGCATCCAGCGCTTCGGAAAACTGAAGAGGCAAGCCGGAGATGACGTCAAAAAAAGTTTTTTTCATAATTAATTGCGAGATTTAATTCCGCATCGCCCATTGTTTTTAACTTAACAGATCGAATTGAAACAAGCAATGAAGTTATGCACAACAAAGTTTGGTTGTTGCAATTTTTCAGTTCAATTTTTTACCTTGATTTTTAACCGAGTATTTGATATGTTATGGAAGCGGGAAAACGAATACTGCCGACTTCCGCCTTCGTTAAAACTGCGGCGGACAAGAAAGTCGGGTGGAAAATTATCACTTCAATCAACCTGAATTAACTATCAATCTGCGCCATAGGCGCATCCGCCTTTGGCGGAAACTTTTTTACTCAATAAATTTATTCAACTTATATGAGCGGCCACTCAAAATGGGCGACAACCAAACACCACAAAGCTCTCGTTGACGCGAAAAAAGCGAACGTTTTCGGCAAATTGTCGAAGAATATCATGATCGCGGCCAGGGCCGGCGCCGACCCTGAAATGAATTTTTCTTTGCGCCTGGCCGTTGACAAAGCCAAAGAAGCCAGCATGCCGAGAGAAAAGATTGATCACGCCATTGCCAAAGGATCGGGCGCGGGCGGCGGCGTTATTGTCGAGCCGGTGCTTTACGAAGGCTTCGGGCCGAGCGGCATTCCTGTTTTGATCGACGGCGCGACGGACAATCGGAACCGCACCACCGGCGACGTGAAAGCGATCTTGAGCAAGAACGGCGGCACGCTCGGCGCGCAAAATTCGGTCAAATGGATGTTCGAATACAAGGGAGTAATTCACTTGATTGAAGAGCAAGTGAGAGGGCTGAAGAAGGCTAAAGAAGATAATCAGGATGACGTTATTTTGGAATTGATCGACATCGGCTGCGACGACGTGGTCGAAGAAGACGGCGGATTGACGCTGTATTGCAAATTCGAAAATTTTGAAAAGATAAAAAAGGAATTGGAGAAAAAAGGATTGAAATTGGAATACGCGGAAATGGAATGGGTGGCAAAGAACAAGCAGGCGGTTGAAGATGTTGTCAGAGAACAGATTGACGCGTTGATTGAAGAGCTTGAGGATCATGATGATGTTAACAATGTGTACAGTAATTTACTGTAGTTAGATATAACAACATGATTCACCCTTCGACTCCTCGATAAACTCGGAGCTCAGGGCAGGCGTGATTCGCAACCTGATCAACTGATTTGTCTAAGGAATTATTATTTTGCATGAAAAAAGATTTAACAATTCTCGGAATCGATCCTGGCTACGGCATCACCGGATACGGCCTGATAAAAGTGCAAGGAAGCCGTTTTTTTTGTCTTGATTACGGAGTAATCATGACGAAATGCGGTTTGGAATTCTGCGACCGTTTGAAAATATTGCATCAAGAATTGAAAAAGATCATCAAAAAAAGCAAGCCGGATTTGATTTCAATTGAAGAATTGTTTTTTTATAAAAATTTAAAAACCGCGATCAATGTCGGCCAAGCGCGCGGCGCCATTATTTTAACCGCGGTATTGGAAAATATTCCAATCGTCGAATTCACGCCGCTTCAGGTTAAGCAGGCGATTTCCAGCTACGGCCGCGCGGACAAGAATCAAGTTCAGCAGATGGTGAAAACATTTTTAGGTTTGAAGGAAATTCCAAGGCCGGACGACGCGGCGGACGCGCTGGCCGTGGCGATCTGCGCTTCGAATCGTCGATATGATGCGAATATGGCTACCCGCAAATGATGCGAATTGCTTAATGAAAAATAGTTTATTTGCGAGCATTAATCTCGATCAAGATTCAAATTACTATGTAAAGCGACGCAATCTTGGATAATATCGAAAGTGTTTATTCAGATAGCATACAAGATTGCTTCGTGTTCTTATGAAAGTATTTAATCTGCTTGACACGGACCTGCCTACTCGCCGTCGCGTAGCCGCTATGGCGGAGCACGGCCGGCAGGCAGGCTCGCAAATAAATTAGTTGAAATGAGTTCGCAAAGACAGGCGAGACTTATCGCTTGCATTTTTACAGATTTATTCACATCAGATTGTTTCTATGAAAAGAGATCCGCTTATCCGCACGGAACGAACGGTTTACGGCCGGAAAGCCGGCGGCAAATCGCAGTTCGTGGTGATCGCCCCGCACGCCGGCGGCGATGATTTGCGCACCGGCCGGCTGGCAAGGCATTTGGCGAAACTGCTGGACGGCGCGATTGTTTTAAATAAAAAGTTTTACAAGCATACGAACCATAAGGCCGCTCTAAAACCGCATTTCATCGAGGATTTCAACGAGCTTTCCTGGAATAAACAGCGCGGCGAATGGCGCTGGTTCAATCGAAAATTGGCAATGAAAATTTTCTACGACGATATCGCCGGATATTGCGATGCGATTATTGCGGGCTTGAACCGCCAACCGGTTTGCATTTATATTCACGGTTTGAAAACGGTTGAACTCGGCATCGACATCGGCATGGGGCTGAAATCGAAAAACGGCAAAAACCGTTTTGTCGGCAGTTCCGGACACGGCGCGGTCACCGGCGTGCCGACGATTCAAATCGGACAATTGAAAAAAATGAAACAGCTGTTGCAAGAACCGATCAAAAAAGATTATAATCTAGACATCGGCGTCGGAAATATTTATTCTGCCTGGGACAAGCGCTGCGGAATCCAATTCCACAAGTGCTGCGGCCGAAACGATTACGCCATTCAACTTGAAATACAGCATCGGTTGAAGGAAACAGAAGAAAATATCGCTAAACTGGCGTTGCTTTTGGCGGAGACATTCAAATTAATTTTTATAAATTAAAAACAAATATGCTTTTGCACGCTTTGACTTTCAATCAGCCGAACAAGATCGGGCCGGTGACGAGAAAAAATCTGGAGCTTTTGAGCGACGCGGCCAAGCGCCTGGGACACGAGTTGAAAATAATCCACGACCATGAGTGCTATATGCAATTCGGCAAGCATCCGAAGATTTTGTTTCGAAATCATAATTTATCCGACGTGAAAGTGCTGATCGTGACGGCGAACGAAGACGGCCGCAACTTGATGTACCGCAGCACGCTGATCAGGCAGTTCGAACTCTTGGGCGTGCCGGTCGTTAATAAAGAAATCGCGGTGATGCGCGCGAAAAACAAATTGAAAACCCTGCAAGTTTTGATGAAAAAAAACGTGCCTGTGCCGAAATCCTACGTGGTGATCAACGCGGAAAACATCGACGAGATCATCGAGGGCATCGGCTATTTTCCGGTGATCTTGAAATCCGTTTCCGGCTCGCACGGCAAAGGCGTTTCGATCGTTGAAAGCAAAATGGGATTAAAATCGATTCTGCAGATGATAATCAAAGAAGGAAATCCCGAACCGTTCATTGTTCAACGTTACGTGAAGGAAGCCAAGGGCAAAGACGTGCGCGTGTTCATCGTCGGCAAGAAAATCGTCGGCGCCATGGAAAGGATCGCCACCAAGCGCGACGAATTCCGCTCGAATTTTCATTTAGGCGGACGGGTGAAGATCGCCGAATTAAGCAAGCGGGAAAAAGAAGTGGCGTTCGCGGCGAAAGACGCCTGCGGATTGGATTTTGCCGGCGTGGACATTATTCGCACGAAAAACGGGCCGAAAATTTTGGAAGTCAATTCGAATCCCGGGCTGGAAGGCATTACGTTAGCGACGAACAGCGACATTGCCGGAGCGATTATCAAATTCGCGGTGCAAAAAGCGAAAAGAAAACAGAAATTGGTTGATAATCGTTGATATTGAAACATATTTATCACCAAATATCCTAATATTTTAATATTAAGTAATATCAGATTTTAAATGTCTAATTTATACATGGGGCGCGCCAGGTTGCCAAGGTCTTTCATGCACCGCCGGCGCTCGCGCAGAATAAAATTGTGGATCAAGCGCCTGTTTTGGACCGGCGTGATTTTGGCGCTGATTTTTGTCATCTATCTGATCGGCGCGTTCGCCTGGTATTCCCGCACTTTGCCGGATCCGAACAAATTGCAGGAGCGCAATCTGGCGCAAAGCACGAAAATTTTTGACCGGACAGGCGAGAATATTTTATACGACGTGCACGGCACGGAAAAAAGAACGCTCGTCAAGCTGGAAAACATACCGGATCTGGTGAAATGGGCCACGATTTCCGCGGAAGACAAGAATTTTTACACTCATTCCGGATTTAATCTTTTATCCACGTTCAAAGGCGTGATCATCGATCCTCTGCTCGGGAAGAAAATGCGCGGCGGCTCGACTTTGACGCAGCAGCTCGTTAAAAACGCCATTTTGACGAACGAACGGACGATCGAACGCAAGATAAAAGAGTTTGTTTTATCATACCGGATCGAAAAAATATTCACCAAAGACGAAATATTGCAGATGTATTTGAACGAAATTCCGTACGGTTCGGTTTCCTACGGCGTGCAATCGGCCAGCCAGACTTTTTTCAATAAAAACGTGCAGGATTTGGATCTGGCCGAAGCGGCGACCATCGCGGCCATACCGCAGGCGCCGACTTATTATTCTCCGTACGGCCCGCATTTGGCCGAGCTTAAAATCCGCAAGCAGTATGTGCTGAATCAAATGGTGGCGAACGGATATATAACGCTGGCGCAGGCCGATGCGGCGGCCGAGAAGAATGCGAAATTCGGCGTAAAAAGAGAGGCTATCACCGCGCCGCATTTCGTCATGTACATCAAGCAGATTTTGAGCGATAGATTTGGCGACGATCTGGTGGAAAACGGCGGCCTTCAAGTGACGACGACTCTGGATCTGGGAAAACAGCGGTTTGCCGAGGACGCGGTGACGCACGGCGTGGACGCCCGCGGCAAGCAGTATAATTTTTACAATGCGGCGCTCGTTGCGCTCGACCCGAAGACCGGCCAGATCCTGGCGATGGTCGGTTCAAAAGATTATTTTGACATTGAGCACGACGGCAATTTCAACGTCGCCCTCAGCCCGCGCCAGCCTGGTTCTTCAATTAAACCGATGATTTACGCGGCGGCCTTTGCAAAAGGATATACGCCCAATACCGTCTTGTACGACGTTAATACGGTTTTTAAAACCGACACGACCGACTATGCTCCGCACGATTACGACATGAAAGAGCGCGGGCCGGTGACCATTCGCTACAGCCTCGGCCATTCGCTGAACACGCCGGCGGTAAAAACTTTGTATTTGGTCGGCGTGCCGCGCGTTCTTGATCTTCTGGAATTGAACGGCTATACCACTTTTTCCGACCGCAGCCGGTTTGGTTTGTCGCTCGTATTGGGCGGCGGCGAAGTCAAACTCCTTGAACATACCGCCGGATATGGAACGCTGGCCGATCAAGGCGTTTACCAGGCGCCGGCCGCTATTTTAAAAGTCGAGGACAGCCGCGGCAACACGCTTTACGAATACAAAGACAATTCGCGAGAAGTGATGAGCAAGGATATTGCTAATACGATTACCGATATCTTATCCGATGATTCAATCAAACTTTCCGTCAATCTGTCCCTGCCCGGCCGCCCGGCCGCGGCGAAAACCGGCACGACCAATGATTTTCACGATGCCTGGTCAATGGGATACACGCCGTCGCTGGTCGCCGGGGTTTGGGTGGGCAACAACGATAACAAGGAAATGACCAAGGGCGCCGACGGTTCGGTAATCGCCGCGCCGATCTGGAAGGAATTCATGACCAAAGCGCTGGCTGAAACGCCGGCGGAAAATTTTACGCCGGTTGTTGTTCCGCAAACCGGAAAACCGATTTTGGATGGCGTGTCGGCGCCGGAAGTGATCGTTAAAATCGACAAATATACCGGCAAGTTGGCAACAGATTTAACGCCGAGCGATTTTATCGTTGAAAAAAAAGTTTCCAGTCCGCATGATATTTTATTCTATGTTAATAAAGACGATCCGACCGGGCCGATGCCGTCCGATCCTTCTGCCGATCCGCAGTACGCGAATTGGGAAGCGGCAGTGCAAGACTGGCTCAGGCGCACCGGCGCCGTTGTTCCGGTCGATAATATTCCGTCCGGAACCGACGACGCGCATACCGAGGCGAACAGGCCGGCCGTGTCATTCAATTCGCCCCAGAACAATAAAACCTTCACCGGCCGGACCATTGAAGCGTCGATCACCGCATCCGCCCCGCGCGGCGCAAAGCGCGTTGAATATTACATCGACGACAAATTCATCGCCGTCACGTCGTTGCCGCCGTATGATTTGAATTACACGGTGAGTTCGTATTTATCCCGCGGAATTCATGCGCTCACGGCAAAAGCCTACGACGACATAGACAATTCAAATTCGGCGAGCATTTCGTTTAATTTCCAAACCGACATGCCGTCTCCGGCGTTGTCTTGGGTTAACCCGTCGATCGATTCGAGCATTTCTTCGAGCGGCTTTCCGTTCACGGTTCAAGCGCGTTTGACGGACAGAGCGGCGATAGACGCGGTCAGGTTTTTACAAAAGAAAATAGACAGCGGCCAAATCGACCAATTCGCCGAAGTTGATTCGCCGCAGAGTGAAAACGTGCAAGCAGTCTGGCCAACGGTTTTCGAAAAAGGCGAATATGAATTGTACGCCGAGATAACGAGCGGCGATGAAAAGTTCACTTCGCCGGCGGTAAAAATTCAAGTTTATTAAAAAAGTTTTATTTCCACCCGACTTCAGTCGGCGAGTCCGTTTTTCAAGATAAAGTTTTCCGACTAAAGTCGGGTGGAAATGCTTAAATTCATTTATAAAAAAATCAAATAAAAAACCGCCGGCGTGTGATAGCGCTGGCGGCGTTTTTTCACTTGGCTTCGGGCTTCGGCGGCTCCACGACCACGCCGAGATAAACGTTTCTGTCTTCGTTGATCCAGTACTTCACGAAGATTTTTTTGCCGATTTCGATTTTTTCGGCGACGTTGTTGAAAAAAACGTAGATTTCCCGGTTGCCGATCGTTACGGTGAAAAGCTTCATCTTGTTGTTGTTCAGCGGCGAGCCGAAAGAGACGATCTCGCCCTTGGCTGTGGCCGGGTTCATCTCGGTGGGCAGTTCTTCGGCTTTTTGCTCGGTTTTATCTTTTTTGGTTGGAATCACTGTCACAAAGCAGAACAGTAAAAAAACAATGATGAAGACGAACATCCAATCCATGCGATTTTTCCCTTTCGATTATTGTTGAATGAGCGACATTTACGCATTATACAGGATAAATATTTTTTGTCAATAGGAAATGTTTGCGCTAAATTATTGATTTATTCACTTCTCAAAATTGTTGAGAATGAAATTTTCTGGTATAATACACGCAGACTTTAAATCAGAAAAATGCGATAAACGGGATAAACGCGATTGTCTAGACAATTTAATCAAGTAAATCTCGTTTATCACGTTCATCGCATCGCTTCGTATGTATCTCCAGCGTCTCGAAATACAAGGTTTCAAATCCTTTGCCAAGAAGACGGTTTTTGAATTTCCGAAAGCGTCGCACCGCGGAGCGGAGATCAGGAGCATTACCGGCATCGTCGGGCCGAACGGCTCGGGCAAATCGAACGTGGCCGACGCGATCCGCTGGGTGCTGGGCGAATCGAGTTTGAAAGTCATCCGCTGCAAAAAAGCCGACGACGCGATTTTCAACGGCTCAGAAACCAAAGCGCGCCAGGGCTTTGCCGAAGTGGCGCTTTATCTGAACAACGAAGACCGCGAATTGCCGATCGATTTTACCGAAGTTTGTTTAACCAGGCGCGTTTTCCGCGACGGCGAGACCGAATATTTCATCAATAAAAGCCGCGTGCGGCTGTTCGACATTTTAATGCTCTTGGCAAAGGCCAATTTCGGCCAGCGCACGTACAGCATCGTGGGCCAGGGCATGGTGGATCACATCATCAACATTTCGCCGTTCGAGCGCAAGGAATTTTTCGACGAAGCCACCGGCGTCAAGCAGTATCAGATCAAACGGGAGCAGGCCGTTAACCGATTGCGCCGTTCGCGCGAAAATTTGGGCCAGACGAATCAGATTTTGCAGGAGCTCGAGCCGCGTTTGCGTTTGCTCAGCCGCCAAGTGAAGCGGTTGGAAAAAAAACAGCAGTTCGAAGTCGAGCTGAAAGAGCTGCAGAAAAAATATTACGGCCGGATCTGGACGGAAATTCAAGGCAAGAAGACCGAATTCAATTCGCAATACGAAATAAAGAAAGGCGCTTACGACACCTGGATGGAAAAAATGCAGGCGGTGCGCGTGCGCCAGAGCGAACATTCGAAAGAAGAGTCTCGCAAGGAGATTTTCAACAATTTGCAGAAGGACCACAACAAATTGGTGGCGGAAAAAAACGAAATACTGAAAGATTTGGCGATTCTAAAAGGGAAAATGAGTCTTGAATACGTGAAAGCGGGCAAGCAGAATTTATCTTGGCTTCAAGATAAAAAAGAGCAGGCGGAAAACCGGCTTGCGGAAATCCAAGAGAGTTTGAATAATCAAACGTTGAAATTGGAAGAGCATCGCAAAACGCTCGCTGAAAAAGACGAGAAAACGATTAAGATTCAAGAAGAAATTACTTCGTTGAACAATGCTTTAACCAAGACCGAATCGCTGATTTTCGAGCGCAAAACGGAAAAGCAGAATACCGAAGGCGCTCGCCAAGCCATTCAAGCGCTGATGCGCCAGAAAGACCGCTTGCCCGGATTGATCGGTCCGATTTATGAATTATGCAGGATTGACAAGCAGTATGAAAAAGCAGTTGCCGGCGCGCTCGGAGCGAACAATGAGGCGGTGGTTGTGCGCAATTTGGAAACGGCGATCAAGGGAATTGAATATTTGAAAGAAAACAAACTTGGCAGCGTAATTTTCATTCCATTGAACAAAATCAAAGGCAAAAAAATAAATTCGGAAGATCAAGAATTGTTGAAAGTTCCGGGCGCGATCTGTTTTGCCGCAGAGCAAATTAAAACTGACGAAAGCTTGATGAAAATATTCCGAAATTTGCTCGGCACAACGGTAATCGTCGACGGTTTGAACGCGGCCAGGTCGTTCATGAAAATCGGTTCGGCCAGCGTGACTTTGGACGGCGACATCGCGAAGAAAAGCGGCATCGTGAAAGGCGGATTTCAAAAGGAAAACGCGAAATTTACGCGGCAAACCGGGGGCAGCTCCGAAGATTTGATGAAAGAAGCGGAGATATACAAAACGAAATTGCAGGAGTCGCAGCTTGAATACAACCGTCTACAAAAGGAAACGAATGAACTGCGCGTAGAAATCCAAGTGAATGAAACAAAAGTCAAAGGTCTGCAAAGCGACCAGGCGGATTTAAACAAAGAAAAACGAAATTTGATGGAGGAAATCGAAGCGAACAATGTTAATCCCAAAGACACTGACAAATATTTGCGCCAGCTGCAGTTGAAACAGCAGGAATTCGAACGGCAATTGGAAAATTTGAACAATATCGTTTTGGAAAAGCGCAAAGAGATCGACCATTTCAACATCGAGGAAGAAAAAAAGCGCGCCGAGCTTTTTCGTTTGCAGGAAGAAACGCAGGAAATCCAGGAAAAGATCAGCGCCGAGAGCAATAAAATTCATGAAATTAAAATCGAAATCGCAAGGTTGGAAACAAGACAAGAAGATCTGCTCAGCGAGCTGCGCATCGAGCTGGGCTCGGAATTCGACATCGCGAAATTCACAGTTTCCGATTCCGAAGACGTTAACATGAACTTTTTGCAGGAAGAGATATCGCGATTGAAGAAAAATCTGGACATGGTGGGCGGCATTGACACGGAAATCAGCGCTGAACACGCGGAAGTGGACAGCCGGTTCAAATTTTTGTCCGAACAAGCGGCGGATTTGGAAAAAGGCATTAATGATTTGGAAAAAGTGGTGGCCGAATTGGATAAAATCATCAACGATCAGTTCGACAGTTCGTTTAAATTGATCAATAAGGCGTTTAGCAAATATTTCGTCAAGATTTTCGGCAACGGCGGCAAGGCGAAATTGGAATTGATTCAGCGCGAGGAAAAATCGGAAACCGTTGAAACTCAACAGCAATCTTCCGATCGGCTAACCCCTGAATTTATTCAGGGGCAACCTAAAGAAGATATTTTGCCAGAAGAAAAATCCACCTTGTTGAATACCGGCATCGAAATAATGGTGGCTCCGCCGAACAAGAAAATCAGCAACATCGCCGTGCTGTCCGGCGGCGAACGGACAATGACTTCGCTCGCGCTCATCTGCGCGATCATCGAGAGCAATCCGGCGCCGTTCATCGTGATGGACGAGGTGGACGCGGCGCTCGACGAGGCGAATTCGATGAAATTCGGCGATATCCTCCGCGAATTGTCGCGCAAGTGCCAATTTGTCATCATCACGCACAATCAAGTGGTGATGCATTCGGCCGACGTGCTCTACGGCGTGGCGATGGGCGGGGACGGGATGTCGAGAGTGCTGTCGTTGAATTTGGAAGAGGCGGAAAAGGTGGCGAAAAAATAGCGCAGTTCCGCCATACCGTCCTGGTCGATACCGGACTTGGTTTTATATTAACCGATACAATAAAGAACGGCGTGGCTAAAACTATTGTAACGTTGAAGAAAGTGGTTGTAAAGACTGGCGTGATTATTGGCGACTATAGATGTCGAGTTTTCACCGACGTTTTTTTATTGTAAAAAAACGATTTATTCACTATTGCCAACCGTTTAAATTACTGCTATAATCCTCATGCTGTCCTTTTTCTTGCAAAATTGGAATATTCTGCTATAATAATCGTTAATATTGGAAATGGGAAGTTGGAAATGAGGGGTTGGAAAATCCGTTACTTTTGACCTTTGATCTCTAAGCAAATGATCCGTATATTATTATTGCTTCTGTTCTGATTTTTTTTAGAATTTAGCAGTGCAGTGCAGTTTGTCAGTTGCCAAACTGACTACACTGCGCTGGATTTAGAGCTTAGAGTTTGTTGTGACACGAGGGTGGCTAGCTCAGCTGGTTAGAGCACTTCGTTTACACCGAAGGGGTCAAAGGTTCGAATCCTTTGCCACCCATTGCCCCGTAAAAACGGGGAAACACAAAATTAAAAACTCAAAGCTCAAAATAAATTAAAATTTTAAAGTTTAAAATTTTAAATTATTTTGGGTTTTGAGCTTTGCCCGCCTTGACTCGCACAAGATTGCAAGGCGAGGCAGGTGCTTTGAACTTTTTTAGACGAGGGCGCGTAGCTCAGATGGCTAGAGCGCAGCACTGATAATGCTGAGGTCGGAGGTTCGATTCCTCCCGCGCCCACCAGCCTTCGCCACTTCGTGGCTACGGCTGGCTTTCAGCCATTCTTTATAAAGCGAAGGCTGCCCTCCGAAGCCTTGGCGAAGGAGGGCAATATATAGTGTAAGTTTGATATTTGAGCTTTGAGTTTTGTGTTTTTAAAATGCCGAGGTAGCTCCCAGAACCAGATGCTCCGCATCGATTCTGGGCAGGCAGTGGTAGAGCGAAGGATTGGAAAATCTTGGAGCTTGCCCCGCTGGATAGCGGGGTCGGCAGTCAAATTAAAATCGTCAGGGAATATTACAAAGAGGAAAATTATTGATAAAGTTGTTCGTGAATAAAATTTTGTGCCTGGGTAGCTCAGTGGTAGAGCGAAGGACTGAAAATCCTTGCGTCGGCAGTCCAATTCTGCCCCCAGGCACCACATTAAAATTTATTTTTTATATATGCTCCCGGGGTGTAGTATAACGGTAGTACGCGTGCTTTGGGAGCATGCGGCCGGGGTTCAATTCCCCGCACCCCGACCATTGCCTTGCATAAGCGAAAGCACAAAATCCAAAGTTCAAAATTCGAAATAAATTTAAAGTTTAAAATTAAAAATTTAAATTTATCCCAACGGGATCCCTTCGGGACTTTGCACTTTGCATTTTGAATTTATTTAGTGTTTAGAATTTAGGGTTTAGTGTTTTATTAAAATTTGGGTCGGTAGCTCAGTTGGTAGAGCAGTAGCCTTTTAAGCTATTGGTCCTGGGTTCGAGTCCCAGCCGACCCACTTTTCTCGCAGGAAGCGAGGAAATTTAAAATTCAAAGTCCAAAATTCAAAATAAAATTAAAGTTTAAAATTGAAAATTAAAAATAATTATGAGTGCGGAAAAAATTTCAAACGAACCTGTTTCATTAAAAGCGCAAATCGTTTTTTCGCCGCAAGAAGACTACAAAGTCGGTTTTGGTGAACGAAAAGAAGGGGCGGTTAAAAACGGATACTCCTTTTTTGAACTGTTTAAAACGGAAAAAGGCATAAAGGAATCTTACATTACTTCGCAAGTCGGCGATTCGCCTGTTTTAACCGCGGTGACGAAAAAGCAGTTTAATTTATGGAAAAACAAAAATATAATCGCGCGTCCAGTGAAATTCTTTTATTCGACAGAGAAGAACACTTGGGAGATTATTCGCGGTTAAGTGTTTGATTTTGAAATTTGAATTTTGAACTTTAAATTTATCCCAACGGGATCCCTTCGGGATTTTGTGCTTTGAATTTTGATATTTAAATTTCCCCGCCCCTGCGGGGCACGGCGGGCCTGCCCGCCGAAGCCCGAAGGGCGTAGGCGGGTATCGTATAACGGCAATTATGCGAGTTTTCCAAACTCGTCACGCGGGTTCGACTCCCGCTACCCGCTCCAAGCCTCTTGAAAGAGGAAGCTCAAAATCCAAAATGCAAAATTCAAATAAAAAACAGCGCGTTTTAGGCGGTGTTTTTTTGTTTTAAAAATAAAACGACCCACCGCGTTGTGATGAGTCGTTATGATTAATTATTTTTGCGGCTATTTCGCGGACAACATCGTCATTTGCGAATAGCGATTCAGCATGTCCTGCAGAATGCCGGGCAGGCGCAGGAATTCTTCCACCACGAGGAATTCCCGGACGCCGTGCAGATTCCGCGAGCCCGTGCCCATGTTCGGCGCGGGGATCTTCGAAAACGTCTTGTTGAGCATGGCGCCGTCGGTGCCGGCGCGCACTTTGTGCAGCTGGACTTTGTCGTAGCCGGCGTTGCGCATCGCTTCCAAGCCGGGTTCCAGCAATTCCGGATGCGCGGCGATGGCGACTTCCGTGGTAACGTACATGAGCTCGGTTTTTCCCACTACGGCTTCGACGCCGAAAGGCTTGGACGCTTCCTCGGCCGTTTTCCGAATGATCGCTTCCATGCTTTCGAATTCGGCGCAGTTGAAAGTCCGCGGATACACGGTGAGCTTGGAATTGCCTGCCGTGCCACCGGGAAAAGCGGGAACGTAGATGAAAGATTGTTCGCCTTCGGTGGTCCAGGGAGACGGTCCGTCGCCCAGGAGGCTAATGAAGCGAGCGGCCGCGTAGTGCGCGGGCTTCAACTTCTTACCTTCGACTCCCGGGTGGGTGTCGTTGCCGCGGAATTCCACGCTGACTTTGGCGCCGTAGAAACAGCCGTTGTCAACGACGTTTCCCTGCACGCCGTCCACAGTCCAGAAGATGTCCCATTTTTCAGCGGTGCCGGCTGGCAGGAACTCGACGCCGACTTCGCCGATTTCTTCGTCGGTCGCGAACCAGAAAGTGAGCGGGCCGTGGGGCAGATTGAGATTGACGATTTTGTCGATCAGATCCATCAATGCCGCGACGCCGCATTTGTCGTCCGCGCCAAGCAGCGAATCGCCGCTCGCCGTGATGATGTCTTTTCCTTCCAGCCCGGCCAGATCGTTGGCCGGAATGATCACGCCGTCTTTCGGCAATTGAATATCGCCGCCGGCGTAGTGGTGCAGGATGGTGGTGGCCGCGCCGGGACTGCTGGGATAGGTGTCCACGTGGGCCGCCAGAACGACATGTGGCGCGTTCTCGCATCCGGCCGTTGCCGGAAATTGCACGAGAGAAGATCCGTCACTCAGTTGAAGTATATTTTGGGTAACCCCCATTTCCTCCAACTGTTGCAGAAGCAGGTTGATGAGTACTTTCTGTCCAAGACTGCTCGGATGCGGTTTTTCTTTGCCTTCTTCGCGTTCTTTCGAACGCGTATCCAGCGCCGCGTAGCTTGTGAAACGATTCAGCAGATCCATTGGTAAACCTCCTTTACCGTTATAACGATAGGACTGGTATAGCCTATCTGACGATATTTAAGCATGCGCTTCTGCAGCTGTCAAGATTTTTTCTATTTTTGTAAAGGTGAAATAGAAATGTCCTACTTTGGGTTATTTAGAAATGTCCTACTTGGACACTTTGGTTAGTTTTTAAGGCTTTGTATTTTCGCGAACTGGAGTCGGGTGTAATCAGTCATTGGTTTGCAATTTGAGCTGGC
>JAZDPK010000054.1:0-16381 GCA_043797615.1 Parcubacteria group bacterium | reverse complement strand
TTTTTATTCCGCAGAACGGCAATTTCATTCCGTTCGTTTTTACTTAAATGCGCGTAGCGTTTGGTTTTTTTTATTCATATTTTTTCATTTTAAAACCATCTATTTATTTTGCAAGTGTTCGACTTCAAATGCGAATTCGGGGCACTTTGAAAATTAAATCGTTTTAACAAAGCCCGCGAAGTATGTCTTGCAGACAACTTCGGGGCTTGCCCAGAACCTAAAATGGTTCTGGGCGCGGGAGGAAACAATGACAATTACAATCAGCCTTCGGAAACTCGGAAAAAAATCGTGCAGAATTTTGCTTTGCGTTGAGCGGAAAGTCGATGAAGACAACGTGCCGGACGACATTACTGAAGAAGACGAAGCGCCCGGCGCGTTTAAAGAATTTATCCGCAAAGCGAAGAAATTGCTCCCGATCAAAGCAAAAAACGTCGACGTTTACATCGGCTTGTGGGGGGATGACAATTTCAAAATCCCGCTTGAATTTTTCAAGCTTATCGTGAAAACAAAATGGCCGGTTGAAATCGATATCAGCGATTGAAAATGGAGGTTTGACATGCTGAAAGGTTCACACGTTATTTTGCGGCCGATCAGGAAAGAAGATTTGCAGCTTTTTTTGAAATGGTTCAACGATCAGGAAGTTATCCGGTATTTGAATTTCTACCTGCCGGTGATGGAAAGCATGGAAGAAAAGTGGATAGAGGATCTTGCCAAGCCGGACAGCGATCGAGTCGTTTTCATGATCGAAGCAAAGACCGGAGAAAATGAGTTCAAGCCGATCGGGACGTGCGGCTTGCACGGCATCGATCATCACGATCAAAACGCGACGCTCGGCATTGCGCTCGGCGAAAAAAATCTTCATCGCAAAGGATACGGTTCGGAAGCTGGGCGGCTCATCGTGGATTACGGGTTCAAAGAACTGAACCTGCATCGGATCGGTTCGTTCGCGTTTGAGGAAAATGCGCCAAGCATCGGTTTGCATCGCAAGCTCGGATTTAAACAAGAAGGAATCGTCCGCGAATGCAAATTCAAAGGCGGAAAATTTCATAACCTCGTTGCATTCAGCTTGCTGCGAGGCGAGCAGAAATAGTTTAACAGAGTCGGATCAAAATCCGGCTCTTTAATTTTGTTTGAAAAACTGGTAAAATGAGGATACGGATTACCGATTCTTTACTGATTATACGGATTGCTGAGACAATTATCCTAAGATTCCGTATCATCTGTAATTTGTAAACTATGAATTTATCCACGCCAATTCATGAATTAACCCGCGTCGGCAAAACGACTGCATCTCGTTTGAAAAAGCTCGGGCTGGAAACGGTCGAAGACCTGATTTTTTATTTTCCGTTCCGCTATGAAGATTTCAGTTTGATAAAAAAGATAAAAGATTTGATTCCGAATGAGCCGGTGACGATTCGCGCGAAAGTGCAGATGATCGCGAATAGGCGCAGCTGGCGCCGAAAAAAGATGCTGACCGAAGCGTTCGCGGCGGACGATACGGAAACGATTAAAGTCATTTGGTTTAATCAGCCGTTTTTGACGAAAACAATCAGAGTGGGCGATGAAATTTATTTGTCCGGCAAATTGGACGAAACGAATTTTCAGATGGTCAGCCCGGATTACGAAAAAGTGAAGATTAACGCGATCCACACGGCCAGGTTAATTCCAATTTACCATTTGACCGAAGGCGTGACGCAGAAGCAGCTGCGTTTTTTATTAAGCCAGGCGATGCTGGCGATCGACAGTGTCGATGAATTTCTGCCGTTGGAAATTTTAAATAAGTATCAATTTTTAAATTTAAAACAGGCGCTGGTCATGATTCATTTTCCGGATAATTTGGTGCTGGCGGAGAATGCCGGGCGCAGATTAAAATTCGACGAACTTTTTCTGATTCAATTGGCGATTCAAATCGGCCGAAAAAAGGCGGGCGATCAAAAAGCGCCGAAAATCGCGTTTTTGGAAAAACAAACAAAGGATTTTGTCGACGGCTTGTCATTTAAATTGACGAACGCGCAAAAGAAATGCTCTTGGGAAATCATCAAGGATTTGGAAAAGGAAAAACCGATGAACAGATTGCTGGAAGGCGACGTTGGTTCCGGAAAAACCGCGGTGATGGCAATCGCCGCGTTAAACGTGGCGTTGAACGGATATAAAACCTGCCTGATGGCGCCGACGGAAATTCTGGCAACGCAGCATTACCAAACTTTGATCAAATTATTTAAAAAACAAAAATTCAGCGTTGTTTTGCTAACAGCGAACAAAAAAGAAATCGACGGGAAGGTTGCAAGTAAAAAAGAAATATTGGAGAAATTGAAAAGCGGGGAATTCGATTTGGCGGTTGGAACGCATGCGGTTATTCAGGATTCGGTTCAGATAAACGAACTGGGGTTGGTGGTGGTGGACGAACAGCATCGTTTCGGCGTGGAACAGCGCAAGTCGTTGTTGGCGAATAATTCGGCTGATAAAATTTTAGCGCCGCATTTTTTGTCCATGACCGCCACGCCGATTCCGCGTTCCTTGCTTCTCGCGCTGTACGGCGATTTAAAATTGTCGATTATCAATGAAATGCCGGCCGGCCGCAAGAAAATTGTTACGAAAGTCGTTTATGAACAGCAGCGGCTGGAAACTTATGATTTTATTCGAAAGCAAGTCAACGAAGGCCGTCAGGTGTTTGTGATTTGTCCGCTCATCGATCCGTCGGACAAACTCGGATTCAAATCGGTGAAAATGGAATTTGAAAAATTAAAAAACGTTGTTTTCACCGATTTAAACATCGGTATGATGCACGGACGGTTGAAAGGCGAAGAAAAGCAGGAAGTGATGGCGAAATTTTGCGGCAAGGAAATAAACATTTTGGTTTCCACTTCGGTCATTGAAGTCGGCATCGACATTCCGAACGCCTCGGTAATGATGATCGAAGGCGCGGAGCGTTTCGGTCTGGCGCAGCTGCACCAATTCCGCGGCCGCGTGGGACGGGGAGCGCATCAATCATATTGCTTTTTGTTCAGCGAAAGCGGCTCGCCGGACAGGAGAAAGCGTCTGCATTACATGGAAACGTGCGGCGACGGCTTCAAACTGGCGGAAAAAGATTTGGAATTGCGCGGTCCTGGCGAGGTTTACGGCGTTAGGCAATCCGGTTTGCCGGATTTGAGGATCGCGAGCCTGGCTGATACGCAAACCATGAAAATCGCCCAAGCGGAAGCGAGTGAAATTATTATTAACAATAAAATGACGCCGGAATTGAAGAAGGCGCTGGAAAAAGTGGAGGTGAACATGCATTTTGAATAATTTAAATAAGTACTCCCATGCTATGTAGCATGGGAGTGGTAAAACTAAATTTTACTTATGGCGCGTTACAACGAAAAAAAGATGCCGTATTTGACTCAAGACAAACTTTTGGACGATTTTTGCGAAATGATTTTCAATTTGGAAACAAAAGGAGCTCTCCTGAATTTTTTAAAAGATTTATTAAACAGGCAAGAGCGTCAAATGCTGGTTAGACGTTTGCGCATTGCCGAGATGCTAAATCTCGGTTATTCTTATACCGATATTAGAAAAAGATTGCATTGCGGATTTTCCACGATTGCCAGAGTGCAGCGCTGGCTAAACTTTGGCAGGGGCGGGTACAAGAACGTTTTAAGAAAGAAATAGTAATATTAAAATCACTCCCATGCTACATAGCATGGGAGTGGTGTCTTTTGAGATTATTAATCCAATATCCTCAGCGCGTCTTTTATGCTCCGCGTTTTTTTTAATTCTATTTTGAATCCTTTCTTCAATTTCACGTCCGGAATTATTGCTGTTTGAAAACCGAGCTTTTCCGCTTCGGCGATTCGCTTTTCTAATTGCTGAACGTTGCGGATTTCGCCGCCGAGGCCGAGTTCGCCGATGACGATTGTGTCTTTGGCGATCGGCTTGTTTTTCAAAGCGGAAACAATAGCCAACGCGACTGCCAGATCGATCGCCGGTTCGCTGACTTTGATTCCGCCGGCGATATTAAGATGAATATCCTGATTGTTTAAATTCAATCCGGCGCGCTTGAACAGCACGGCGCTGATCATTTGCAATCGGTTCAAATCGTAGCCAGCGATTTTGCGCTGCGGATAGCCGAAGAACGTGGGCGTGACGAGCGCTTGCACTTCAATCATGAAAACGCGCGTGCCTTCCATGAAACAAGATATGACCGATCCGGCCAAATTTTCTGAAGATTGTTCCAGAAAAGCGTTGGTCGGATTTTTTACTTCAATCAGTCCGGCGCCGGTCATTTCAAAGACGCCGACTTCGTTGGTCGAACCGAACCGGTTTTTCAAGCTGCGCAGCAAGCGGAAATCGTGCAGTTTGTCGCCTTCAAGATACATGACCACGTCGACCAAGTGTTCCAGCGTTTTCGGGCCGGCGACCGTACCGTCTTTGGTCACGTGGCCGGTGATAATGATGGTGGTGTTGGTTTGTTTGGCGCTGTTTAAGAGTTTGACCGTGGCGCAGCGGATTTGATTGACGCTGCCGGCTTCAGACTCTGTTTCGTCGGAATAAACGGTTTGAATCGAATCGATAATCGCCAGGCACGGTTTCAATTCCGCGATCGCGGCGCAGATCTGTTCGACGTTCGTTTCCATTAAAAATTTTAAGTTTTGCGCTTTGTAATCCAATCTTTGCATGCGCAATTTGATCTGTTCGGCAGATTCCTCGCCGGAAACGTAGAGCAGGGGACGATCGAGGCCGCTCAGCTGTTTCAAAATCTGCAGCACGAGCGTTGATTTGCCGATGCCCGGTTCGCCGCCGAGCAAAATCAATCCGCCGGGAACAATTCCGCCGCCGAAGATCTGATCGATTTCCGGCATGTTCGTTTTTATCCTTTCAAATTTTTCCGATGAAACTTTATTTAAGTCAATAAAGTCTTCATTATTGAATTTGTGTCCATGTGCTTGTGTTCTATTGTTTGTTTGCCCCTCCCTTACTGTTCCCCATTGCCCGCACTGCGAACAACGCCCGTTCCATTTAGGGAATTGGGCGTCGCAGTTTGAACAAGAAAAGATTGTTTTTGCTTGTGTCGACATTGTAAAATAAAATTAACGATTTTCTTCCTCGGTTTTGCTCCAATCATAAGGGCGTTTTGCGCCACATTCGCTGCTGTAGCCGCCTTTCATACCACCGCACGTTGGCCAGGAAAAATGCATGTAATCTTTCGGTTTGTCCCAGTCTCCTCCCCAGCACCAACCCAAGCTTTTCATCATTTCTACCGCTTCTTTTGTTAAAGAGTGTTTTGCATCATCTGGTCCTCCTGGATTAAAGAATAAACCGCTGTCCCCGCCGCAAGTTCTGCAAAAATTTTGTTTCCCATTAATATCAATTGCTAAGTTTAATCCATGGCAGCCTTTACTTTTTCGACCGCCGCTAGTTCCTCGTGGATTTACAGGAAAGCCCATGTCTTTTAGTTTTTGAAAAGATTGTTTGGCAACTTCTGCTATGCTTGAATCAACTTTGATTCTTATGTTGTATGATTCAGTCGGGATTGTAATAATAACTCCTGTTTCAGGGCTTAAATCATTTTGAGAATAATTTGATTCATCAGTGTAGTCAAATATTGCTTCTTTCACCGTCTCAATCGTCAAACTTTTCAAATTCACCAGCTCCGGATTGATCATGGTTAAAATTAAATGCGAACAGATGAGAATAATGAGACCGGTGATCGAGCCGATGATGATTCCTTTCGCCCGCTCGATGTTCGACGGCAGTCCGCCGGCGGTTAAATAAAGAACGCCGCCGATCATGATCGCGACCACGGCAAGGACAGAAGCAATAATGATGGCGTATTTGTAAAGCGCGATGATGTAATCGGCGATCCAGGGAATGTTTATTGTTTCGCCCGGCTTTATTTCATACGAAGACCAGACCGGCAAAGAAGGAATCGGCAGGCTTAATTTCGGAGCGATTATTTTAATGATGTCTTTTTTTTGCGTTGGCTGAGGCTGAACAGGCGCAACGGCGTTAATGGCGAATTTATCTCCGAGCGTGGCGCTGTGGCAATAGTTCAATCCATGCGATTTATCTTTTAGCGCTTGCAATTCCGGACTGACATAACCGGTATCCGTTTGCATCAACAGATCCATGTCCACGCAACTCCAACGCGCGCCAGGATCGTCGCTGTATTCCTGACAGCTGTCATTCGATTTACAGGCGCAATATTTGCCGGTTGAAACGCTGCTGGCAATGCTTTGCATGCAGTTTTGCGTCCAACATTCAGTATTAATTAGGCATGAAGCGCCGATTTTTTTCAAGTCTGTGGCAAAAGTGTCTTTTGGAAAAAAAATCAGCACCGTTAAAACAAATAAAGCGGAAACAGTAAAAATTTTACTTAAATTTTTGTGCATTTTATTATTTTAATTTTATCGAATGCAGGGCGTTCGCATAGTTGTCGGTGAAATAGAGCGTGTTGCCGTCGCTCGAAACCGCCATCTTGTTGATGGTGTAGCTGTATTCCGGTTCGGCCACGAAGCTTTTGACTCCGGTTTGCAGATCGACTTTGTAAATGTAATCCGGAACGCTGTCGGCCAATTCGGGCACGAAATCAACGCCGTAGGGCAGTTCCTTCGGCACGGCGCAGTAAACCGTGCTTGAATCGGCAAAAGCGCATTTGCTCGCCCAAGTGTTCAATCCCAAGCTTTGTTGGTTGTATCCGATGTTGTTGCCGGAAGCGTCGACGACATTGAGAAGAGGCTTGTTGTCGCTCTGGAAATTCGAAGCGCTGTAGAGCATGCGGTTGCCGTCCGGCGTCCATTGCAGATCGACGTTGTAGCCGTTGATCGGCAAAGCTTTAATGTTTTCGCCGTGCTGGCCCACGAAAATTAATTTGCTGGTGTCGGCGTCGGCGCCGGCTTTGTATTCGGCCACAACGCTGCCGCTCGGCGACCAGTTGACAATGAAATTATTGGCTTCATCGCCCATCGGCTCGAGGTATTTCTGGCCGGAGCCGTCCGGATTGGCCATCGCCAGCCAGCGGCTGCTTGAATATTCATTCATGTCTTTAAACGCGATTTTTGAGCCGTCATTGTTGAATTGAAATTCAGTCCAATCTTTCGGCAAAGTGATTTGCTTGTCCGTTTTGAAATTGTAAAGGACGTTGCTGCCGTCGGGGAATTCAAGAATGGCCTGATTATTTTTCGGCGCCCAAGCCACGTTCTCAACGTTTTTATAAATTTTATCCGTCAATGCAATTTTATCGCCATTCGCGTCGATTTGATAGAATTGTCCGGTATCCGGATTGTATGTATTCATGTTTTTTCCGTCGCCGGACAGCGCCATGCTAGTCGTCTTGTCATAAGAAAGATCGTAAGTTTTCGTGACGCGTCCCTGGGCCACGGCGTCGATTTTTTCGCCGGCCGGAGCGGGGATTTTCAGTATTTTTTCCGAAGGCAATTTGCCGGTGGCCGCCTGTTCGCCGGTCGTGACGCCGGGTTGTTTGCCGGTTATCGCGCTCGGCAATTGCCCGGTCGGAGTCACTCGCGTTATCGGCGTTACAGGCGCCGCTTGTTTGAAAAACAGGGAATAAAGCAGATAGCCGACGACAATGACGATGCCGATGAACGCGACGATCATTAAAATTTTTCGCCAATTGAAATTTTGAAGGTTGAACATAACAAAATATTATAAAGTTAAATAATTGGTTTACGGATTATGGATAAAGCATACAGATAATACGGTTTCTAAAGATTATATTCACGCAAGTCAGTATAATCCCTGCCTGCCGGCAGGCGTAAAGAATCTGTAATCCGTATCCAATTTTTAAAAGTAACCAAAAGTTTTCCCGATTATGAACGCCGCGAATATGTACGGCAGCAGCGCCAGGACGACGCAGCATGAACCGCAGCCGAATGTAAAAAAGAATATTAAAACCACTTCGAGCGCTTTGGCCATTTTTTTTCCGATCATCGGTTCAAGTTTGCTGGAAATGGCTTTGGCCGCTTTCATCTGCGGCGGCATGGCTGCTTTTTTCAGCGCCGCTTCCGGGTTGGAAATGCCTGCTTTGTCGCCGCCGCCTGATCCGCCGAGAGGCGAGCTTGATTTGTTTCCTTCTTCCGACGCGGCGCTCTGCTGATTGATCTGGTTCGCCCGATTGTCCATCGCGCTTTGGTTTTTCGCCTGATTCAAATCGCGCTTCGTCTGCTGTTCGTCGGCTTTGCCAGCGCTTTTCTGCGGATCAAGGTTCATCGCTTTGGCCGCCGGGTTTTGCGGCGTTTTTCCCGATTTTTGAATTCTGCTTTCGCGGCGCCATTTTTTTTGTTGATCAATGTCCGCCATTTTATTTGATTAAAACCTTATTATTTAAAATTTTCACGGAGAAATTTTTCTTTTTGCTCTTGACCAGCTCGTCCAGCAGGGGATGCTCGATTTCCTTTTGAACGACCGTTTCGATCGACCGGGCGCCGCTGTTCTGCTCTTCGGCCATTGCCGCCATTTGTTCGATCGCCGTTGTTGAAACGCTGATTTTAACGCCTTTTAACGACAATTTAGCAATCAGTTCGTTTGTTTTATTTTGCAGTATCGTTTTCAGGTCGTTTTGTTCCAAATGGCGGAAAGCGACGATGTTGCCGATGCGGTTAATGAATTCGGGCTTGAAAAAGTGTTTAAGATCGGAGGTGAGAAGGGTGAGAGAAGCGGGAAGGGTGGAAGGAGCGGAAAAACCCAAACCGTTTTTCGATAACTTGTCCGCCATAACATTCGTCGTCATGAAGATGATTGAATTCTTGAAATTGATTTTCCGGCCGGTGGCGTCGGTGATTTGTCCGTATTCCAGAATTTGCAATAATAAATCAAGCACGTCCGGATGGGCTTTCTCGATTTCGTCGAGCAGAATGACGCAATGCGGATTTTTCTTGACCAGATCGGCGAATTTATTGCCTTCGCGGTATCCGACGTAGCCGGCAGGGGAGCCGATCAGCTTGGTCGCCTGGAATTTTTCGCCGAATTCGGACATGTCGAGCCTGATGAACGCGTCGCTGTTTTTTAAAAAACACTTGGCGAATTCGCAGACGAAAAAAGTCTTGCCGCTGCCGCTCGGGCCGATGAGCAGGAATGACGCGCGGGGCTTTGATTCGTCCGCCAGGCCGAGTTCGGCGCGGGAAATCGCTTTCATGATCGTTTCGATCGATTGATCCTGCCCGACGACAACGCGTTTTATTTTCTCGAATAAATTATAAATCTTTTTATATTCCGAATCTTCAAGATCGCCGAGCGGAATGCGGGTTTTTTGCGAAATTATTTCCAGAATGTCTTTTTTCGTTACTTTTAAGTTCAATGATTTGTTTTGATCAACGATTTGCCGCATGACATCCGCCAGTTCATTTTTAATGCCAGCCTCCTTCTCTTTCAACTTCAACGCAAGCGAGTAATCCTCGGAGGAGATCGCTTTTACTTTTTGTTCGATCAGATTTTCCAATTGCCGTTCGATTTCGTCTTGCTTTGAATATAGCGCGCTCTTTGATTGATTCTTGATTTTCACTTTCGCCGCCGCCTCGTCGATCAGGTCGATCGCTTTGTCCGGCAGAAGCTTGTCTTGAATATAACGGATGCTGAGGCTGATCGCCGTTTCCAGCGCTTCCTGGCTGAACAAAACGCCGTGGAATTTTTGGTAGTTGTCTTTGACGCCTTCGAGAATAAGGCGCGTTTCGCTGCCGGTTGGCTCGGATAAATGGATCGGCTGAAAGCGCCGTTCCAAGGCCGGATCGGTTTCAATGTGTTTTTTGAATTCATCGGGCGTGGTGGCGCCGATGCAGCGCAATTTGCCGCGCGCCAAAAGAGGCTTCAGCAGATTGGCCGCGTCCATCGAGCCGCCGGCCGCGCCGGCGCCGATGATGTTGTGAAGTTCGTCGATGAAAAGGATGACATTCGGCGAGTTTTCAACTTCTTCCAGGATTCTTTTCAGCCGGTCTTCGAATTCGCCGCGGTAAATGGTGCCGGCGATGATGAGTCCGAGATCGAGGTTCAATATCCTCTTGTTTAACAGAGCCGGCGGCACGTCGCGCTCCAATATCTTTTTCGCCAATCCTTCGACCAGCGCGGTTTTGCCCACGCCCGCTTCGCCGAGGATCACCGGGTTGTTTTTGTCTTTTCTGTTTAAAATTTGAATCAGCCGGCCGATTTCCTCGTCCCGGCCGACGACGCGGTTGATGTCTTTCTGTTTTTCTCGGTCGGTCAAATCAACGGCAAACCGTTCAAGCATGCTTTCCTCGCGCGTTGAATTCATCTGGCCGAGCTTCATTGCCGGATTGAACATTTTTGAGAATTTCGGCAGATTCGAGCTGTTATTCAAAATGATCGCCAGATGCTTCCGGATATTCGCGGCCGGCCAGGCTGGCGGCATGATCGCGCTTAATTGCCGGGCGGGCAATTCGAAAATGGCGGCCAGGAGGTGCTCGGTGCCGACATAGCGGTGCTTGTTCTGCCAGGCGATTTTTACCGCCTTGCCGATGATCCTAACCGATTCTTCGTGAAAATCCGGCAACGCGCCTCCGCTTTCCTCGCTGTTTTGCGGCGCGGGCGCGGGATTCCGCGATTGGTACAAAATATCGTATGCCAAGCTGCCCGGCGTCTTGGACAGGGCGGCGAGCAAATGCTTCGGCAGGACGGACGCGCTGTTTTCCGCCCGGCAGATTGCGGCCGCCTGTTTCAAAGTCGCGACAAGACTGTCGGAAAAAATTTTCATAATCAAATTTCAAGGTGAAAGTGATAATTCGCCTTTTTCTGTAAGTATTGTATAATAACGATAGCCAATAGTCAAAATATGGGGTACGGATTTACGGATTGAAGCGTACGGATAGTACGGATTAGTCCAAAATATCAATATTTATAGTAAATATATATGGAGCTATTATATAAAGATGAAACAGAAATTATTATTAACGTTTTGTTTACTGTATATAATGAGATGGGTTGGGGAATGAGAGAAAAACAGTATGAAAACGCGATTGTTCAAGAGTCGAGGAGTAAAAAATTAAAGGTTAGTAACCAGAAGTATGTTCCTGTTAATTATAAAAAAGTGAAAATCGGATACAATAGAATTGATTTGTTGTTTAACGATAAAATTCTTGTTGAATTAAAAGTTGGTGAAAAATTATTTAAAAAAGATTTTGATCAGATTAATGATTATTTGAGAACGATGAATTTAAAATTGGGTTTATTAGTTTTATATTCGCCTAAAGGAGTTAGTTTCCGAAGAATTGTTAATCTAAAGTAATACATATCCAGGACAAATCCGTACAATCAGTATGTAATCAGTACATCCGTAACCAAATATATGCCAATTAAACAAGACATCTTCCGTTCTTACGACATCCGCGGCGCGTTTCCAACGGAAATAAACAAGGAGATTGCATTTAAAGTCGGCCAGGCCTTCGCTTTTTTAATTCAAAAAGAAACAGGCGCCGACAGAATTAAAATCGCTATTGGCCGAGACGGACGGCGGTCATCGCCCGCGCTGGCAAAGGAAATTAAGAAAGGTTTGATTGATCAAGGCGCGATTGCGATCGATCTTGGCGCGGTTTCCACGCCCACGTTTTATTTCGCGGCGGGAAAATGTAAATACGACGGCGGCATTCAGGTCACCGCGTCGCATTTGGGCGGGAATTTCAATGGTTTTAAATTAACGCGGCGCGGCGCCGAATCGCTCAGCTTCGAGAATGGGATCGGCGATTTGCAGAGGCTGATCAGGGAAAACGCTTTCGCCGCCGGAATCAAGAAAGGAAAAGTGATTAGAAGCGCGAATATTTTGGACGAGGAGATAAAATTCGCGCAAAGCTTCGCTGATTTAAAAAAAATAAAGCCGCTGAAAGTCGTGGTGGACGCGGCGAACGGAATCGGCGGGCCGATGTATGAAAGATTGTTCAGCCGCGTGCCGTGCAAACTGATAAAATTGAATTTCAGAGTCGACGGCGCGTTTCCGAGCCATGATCCGAATCCGGCGGTTGAAAAAAACAACGCGGAATTGCAAAAAGCGGTTTTAAAAAACAAGGCGGACATCGGCATTGCGGTGGACGGGGACGGCGATCGGGTTTTGTTCGTCGATGAAAAAGGAAAAACGGTCGAGCCGGCGGCGCTGCGGGCGATGGTCGCGGAAATATTTTTAAAAGGCGCGCGCAACGAGAAAATCATTTACGACGTCAGGCCGGGCAAGGCGACTGAGGAGGTTATTCTGGAAAATGGCGGTACCCCGATCGTTTCGGCGGTGGGGAATTCATTCATAAAGGAAAAGGCGCGGCAGGAGAACGCGCTGCTCGGGCTGGAATCGACCGGGCACTTCATTCTGCGGACGAAATACGGCTTTTTCGAGTCGCCGATGATCGTTGTTTTAAAAATTTTGCAAGAGATGTCAAAAAGCGGGCTGAGTCTGTCCGAATGCGCCAAGCCGTTCCAGCGCTATTTCCATTCCGGCGAGATTAATTTCAAAGCGAAAAATCCGCGGGCCGTGTTTAAAAAATTAAAACAGAAATTCGGCAGGAATTTGAAATACGATTTCGACGGCTTGTCGTTCGAATTTCCCGATTACTGGTTCAACGTGCGGCTGTCGAACACGGAAAGCAAGATGAGATTGAATTTGGAGGCGAGAACGCAAGAGGCGATGGAGAAGAATGTGAAGATTGTTTCGCTGTTGATTAAATGATTGAGGGCGAAATAACGCACTCATGTGCGATTCAAATTACCCCACTCTTTGAGAGTGGGAGAAAGATTGAAAATTTCGCGAGTAAGCCCTGACAGCTGCCTTCGTTAACACCTACGCATAAAGCTTCGGTGTTCAAGAAAACTTCGGTGGCCGTGACGAGTCAGGGGTAATTGACCGAGTAAAATTACCCCGCCGTTTATGGCGGGCCTTTCTTGCGAGACGCTCCCTGCGTAAACGCAGGGGTAATTGGCTGAAGATTTAAAATTACAACGTTAGTTCTTTCGTTTTTCCAGCCCGCCCTGAGCTCCGAGTTTTTCGAGGAGTCGAAGGGGTTTTTGCGTTTTTCCGTTTTAAAAAGACCTGGTCGTTGACCGGTCTTTTTGATGTTTATTGTTCCAGAAGCTTTTGCGCTTTTTGTCTGACGATCTGGGAATTGTCCCACATTTCATCAGTGATTTGACCTGTGGGAAAGCATTTTTGCAATGCTTCTCTGTTTTCGGTCGCTGTGATCAGCGCGTGCAACGTGTCGTTTTCTCTGTCTTCGAGATGCACCACGCCCGTGAGCAGTCCCTTGAGCAGCGTGCCGTCGCAAAATCCTTTTGTTTTTTCAGTTTCGGCCATCGATTTCCTCCTTTGCAAAAAAATCAGTTTGTTAATTTAAATTTGTTTTGCCGGCAGAATTCGTTCAGCGCCCGGAAAAACGCCTCTTCTTCGTCTTTCCGCAGTTTCATGATCTGATAAGACGTCGGCGGCGCGTCATTGTCGTAAACGAAATTGATTTTGGCTTTACTAAAGAATTCGATGGTCTTCGTAAGCGACTGCGTGTCCTTGGGCACGGTGATTAGGTAGAAATTTTGATAATGGCGGAAAATCAAGTTTTTTTTCTTTGTAAAAATTTTTTCTATCCATCGCCACATTTCACACCTCCTTATCCGTTTCATTGTCAAATAACGATTTTTGATATATTATCTGATTAATTGCATGTTAGCACATAAAAGCAAGACAAGCAAGACTAGCAAGACAAGTTACAAGAGAATATTAATCATTAGCAACTCGTCTTGCTTGTCTTGCTGGTTTCATTTGTTTTACTTTTTTTTATGATAGGAATTTTCGACTCCGGCCTCGGCGGTTTAACCATTCTAAAAGAAATCAAGCGCGTTCTGCCGGAATACGATTACCTGTATTTCGGCGACACGATGCACGTGCCTTACGGCAACCGGTCGCAAGCAGCGGTTTTCGAATTGACGAAAAAAGCGTGCGATTATCTGTTTAGCCAAGGCTGCAACTTGATCATCATCGCCTGCAACACCGCCTCCGCCCTGGCGCTTCGAAAATTGCAGCAGGAATATCTGCCGGTTTTAAACAGCGATCCGAATTCAAAAATCAAGAAAAACATTTTGGGCGTGACTATGCCGATGGCCGAGGAAGCGGCAAGGGTTGCGAAAAATAAAATCGGCGTTATCGGCACGGCCGGAACTGTCAATTCCAATGTTTATGTGTTAGAATTTAATAAACTGGCTGAGCAAGAAAACAGCGGAAAAGTTTCCCGGTTCAAAATTTTTCAACAAGCTTGTCCCATGCTCGTGCCGCTCATTGAAGAGGGAATGATTCATCGCAAGGAAACGAAATCGCTTTTGCGGTATTATTTACGACCGTTGAAAGCGGCGCAGGTTGACACGCTCATCCTCGGCTGCACGCATTATCCGATGCTTGTCAAGCAAATAAAAGGAATTATGGGCAAGCATTGCGCTGTTTTAAATCCGGGCGAGATCGTGGCCGACTCGTTGAAAAATTATCTGTCGCGCCATCCGGAAATCGAAAAAAGCGTCACGAAAAACGCCAAGCGCGAGTATGTCGTCACCGATTTGAACGAGAATTTTCAAAAAATGGCTATGAAATTCCTCGGCGAGAAGATTAAAATAAATCTACCCGACTTTAGTCGGAAAACATTGTCTTGAAAAATTGGTTCGCCGACTGAAGTCGGGCAGAACGTGAATTATTTGATTTTTATGGCTTATAAATATTTCCCTTTAAATTTATATTTCATAACTTATAAAACAATTTTGGGAAATAAAGCGCTTGGTGATGACGGCGATAAAGAAATTTTGCTCGAACAAATCATCCGGGCGCGAGAAAAATTCGGAATTGATATAATCGCCTATTCAATCGCCTCAAACCATTATCATTTATTCGCGCATTGCGACTCATCGGCGCAAATGACCAAAACGTTGCAAGGGATAAATGGCGCCAGTTCGCGCTTCATTAATTTGCGAAATAATCGGAACGGAAGCATTTGGTTCGCGGCCAGCAAGCACAGCTGCGTTGTGCAAGGTCGGGAAGAATATTTCAAAGTGTTGGCGTATATTATCGGCAATCCGCTTAAACACGGATTGGCAAGAGATTTCATTGAATTAGCAAATTACAAATATTGCAGTTATAATGAAGCGGTTAAGGAATACGGCAAAGAAATGGCGGACAATCTGATTATGCAAAATCAGAAATTCGATTTTGAAACGCCGGAAGCGTGGATTAGATTGCATCAGAGTTTGAAAAACGGGTTCGCCGACTAAAGCCGGGTGGAATTTTAAAAATTTTAAATATTAGAGTAAATCTACCTGACTTTAGTCAGAAACCCCTATCTGAAATATTATTGACGACTGAAGTCGAGTGAATGTTAATCTGAAATTTTTATGATATTAACCATAGTTGTTTTTTTTCTGGTGTTGAGCGTCCTGGTATTTGTCCATGAGCTTGGCCATTTTTACTGCGCGCGAAAATTCGGCGTGAAAGCCGGCGAATTCGGTTTCGGGTTCCCGCCGAGAATATGCGGCTGGCAGAGATTGATTGACGAGACGAAAAAAATAAAGAAATGGCGCTTCATCGCCGGAAACAAAAACGTTGAATCTTTGCCAGCGCCGGAAGGCTTCAGATCGGACACGGTTTATTCATTGAACTGGATTCCAATGGGCGGTTTCGTGAACATCAAAGGCGAAAACGGCGATTTTCAAAACGATCCGGACAGCTTCGGCCACAAGAAAATCTGGAAGCGGGCCGTTATTTTAAGTGCCGGCGTTTTCATGAACGTGGTTTTGGGCATTGTTTGCCTGATTTTCGCGTTCATCATCGGCGCGCCGCAGATTATTGATAAAAATTATACCGGCGCCGAAGTGAAAAACGAAAAAATCCAGATCATGTCGGTCCTGCCTGATTCGCCGGCGGCCAAAGCCGGATTGAAAATGGGCGACGCGATCGTCAGCGTTGACAATGTCGTTTATAATAATGTCGAGGACGTTAAAAATCTGACGGCGAAAAGCAACGGGAAAGAAATATCTTTGAAAATCGATCGCTACGGCACGCCGCTGTCATTCAAATTGAAACCGGAAATCCTGCCGAAAATGAGCGAGCCGGCCATGGGCGCGTCGCTCGCGAAAACAGGCGTCATCCGCTATCCCTGGTACAAAGCGATCTGGCTCGGCATCATTTCGGCATATTCCATGTTCATCCAGATCATCGCGGCCTTTGCCATGATTATCAAGAATGCGGTGATCGGCCAGCCGATCGGCGCGGACGTGGCCGGGCCGGTAGGCATCGCGGTGATGACCGGGCAGATGGCGCGACTGGGTTTTGTTTACATCCTTCAATTCACGGCGCTCTTGTCGATGAATCTGGCGATCATCAATTTTCTGCCGTTTCCGGCGCTCGACGGCGGCCGCGTTTTGTTTTTAA
>JAZDPK010000059.1:0-11503 GCA_043797615.1 Parcubacteria group bacterium | reverse complement strand
AAGCTCGTCTGAATAGATCATAAGATTAATTAACGATTTTGGCCAAGCTCGTCTGAATAGATCATAAGATTAATTAACGATTTTGGCCAAGCTCGTCTGAATAGATCATAAGATTAATTAACGATTTTGGCCAAGTTCGTCTGAATAGATCATAAGATTAATTAACGATTTTGGCCAAGCTCGTCTGAATAGATCATAAGATTAATTAACGATTTTGGCCAAGCTCGTCTGAATAGATCATAAGATTAATCGTTATTCAACTTTTCAAACATCAGCTTGGCTATTTCTTCCGTTCTTTTCTTCCAAGAGTGCTTTTTCACTTCCTGTCGGCGCGCTTCCCTCTTTTCCGGAGAATCTTCTCTCAGCGCTTGGTCGATCAGTTTGACGAAATCGTCGCTGTTATCCGCCGTGTAAATGAAATTTTTGAACATGTCCGCGCCCGCGCTCTTCATCGCGACCACCGGCTTGCCGCAGGCCAGGTAATCGTACAGTTTCATCGGATTCATCGAATCGGTGAATTTGTCCTGCCTGTGCGGAATGATCGCGACGTCGAATTTGTTCACGTAGCTCGGCGCGTCTTCATAATGGATCCGGCCGCAGAAAACGATATTTTTCAAATTGGAAAATTTAATCAATTCTTTTTTAACCGACGGCCAGACCGGTCCGCAGAGCGCGACGGTTTTATCCGGATGCGCCAGCGCCATCTTTTTTATCAAATCAAAATCGATCCTTTCCTGAATCGTGCCGAGGTAGCCGATGATCGGCCGTTTCAATTTATCAAGCTCGTTGGCAACGCTGATTTTTTTCGCGTCGTTGAAATGGGCGAAATCAACGCCGTTTGGCACCCAATGAACGCCGCGGAATCTGTCCAAGTTTTCGTAAAAGCCTTTCAGCTCGCTCGAAACGGTGAAAATCAGATCCGCTTTGTCCGAAATGATTTTGTAATTTTCAATCAGCCGGTTGCGGCTCATGAGCTTGGTGTAGCTCGGGTGCTCGGCCCAGTTGTCGACCGTGTCGAACACCGAAAGCTTCTCGTTCAGCTTGCCGAAGTATTCCGTGAACATCGGATTGTACGACCATAATACGATATTTTTCAAATTCAGAATTTTTTCGATGCGCCGCAATTCGGCCGCCACGATTTTGAAGGAAAACAGCGAATCGACCGTGGTATAAGCGTAGATTTTTTCGCTGCGCCGGTAGCAGGCGCTGGTCAGGTCGCCGTAAACGATTTCGACGTTTTTCGCCTCGAATAAAATATTTTTAACGTAATGGCCAACGGCTTTGCGCAATCCGACCGGCAGGAAATCAACGCCGATTATTTTTTCAATCCGTTCGTCCTTTGCCAGGCCGTGCAAAATGTGGTAGTTGCGGTTGACTTTGCCGCCGCTCCAGTCGAAAAACCGGTCCAGGAAGCGGTGCCGACCCAGGTAAACGCTTTCGTCCCAATCGAAAAAGGTGGACATGTTGAACATGACCAGGTTTATTTTTTTGTCGCCGTAGCCGAAGCGGTCAGGCATAATGAAAAATTATTCTAATTGTTCTAATTAACCTAATTATTCTAAAAAATAACCAATGACTAATAAACAAGCGCTAAACAATAAATAACCAATCAACAATAATCAAACTCCAAACAATATAAAATAATCAATAATTAAATCAACAAAAAAAATAAATTCAATTTTTATTTGATATATAATCTTGTTTCCAGCGCGTGATTGTAATCGGTGAATTCGCCGTTGCCTTGGCTCTCGCCGATGACCCGGTCGGCCATGTTGATTTTCGCGGATAAATTGTCCAAGTGGCACAGCGCGTACGCTTCGCGGGTCATTGGTTTGACCGGGCAGCCGAATTCCATTTTTTCATGGTGGCTGATGAGCATGTTGATCAATTTACCGCGCAGATCCGTTGGGAATTTTTTTATTTTGTCGATCGCTTTGTCCACCAGGAGCGCGCCCTGCGTCAGGTGGCCGATGAGATGGCCGGCGGTCGTTCGGATAATCGCCTGGCTGACCGTCAGCTCCTCTGTCTTGCCGATGTCGTGCAAAATAACGCCGGCGATCATCAGATCTTTGTTCAGAATCGGAAAATCAATAATCAGCGGGTCAAGCTGATTCAGCATTTCAACCGTGTGTTCCAAAAGCCCGCCGAGATAAGCGTGATGCAGCCGTTCCGCGGCCGGCGATTGTTTGAATTTTTTTACGAACTCTTCGTCGGTAAAAAAATGTTCAAGCAATTTTTTAAGGTTTTTGTCTTTAACGTCGAAAATTTTCGCTTCCAAAATCTGCCAGAGGACATCAATATCCTTTTTCGTCGTCGGCAGGAAATTTTCCAGCGCGATGTCTTTTTCTTTTTGCATGAAAGTCACGCGCAATTGCAATTTGTCGCGGAATTCCTCGATAACGCCGGAAAGCTCGACCACGTCGCCGTTTTCAACATGATCGCAGCTGCCAATGCAGTCTTCCCAGATTTTCGCGGCGATTTCGCCGGTCTTGTCGGTCAAAGCAAGGTCGATGTAATCCTTGCCGTTCGCGGTCTTGCCGTAGCGCACGTTTTTGACGGCGAATTGCTCGTTGTTCAGCTTGTCGCCGAATTTGAGCTCGTTGACGAATTTTTGTTTCATAAGTTGATGGAATTAGATAAATGGTAAATAGAAATAGGTTTGGATATTTGTTTTTTCGTTCATGTTATATTCCTAATTTCTTGCTTCTTATTTCTAAACCTATTTCCAATTACTATTTCCTTATTTCTATATTTCTATTCGTTGAACACGATTGCTCGGTATCTGAAAAATTTTGTTCGCCTGTTTTTCCAGCAGTTTTCATCCAAGCCGGCTTTGGCGCACAGCGAATTGAAAAAATCGTCTTTGTTCGCGAAGCTTTTCCATACCTGCGGCAGATAAGTGGCTTTGCCGGCGCCTTGCTCAACGATAACGCCGTCTTCGCCAGCTTCAATATCGTGTAAATCGCATTCCTCCGGTGGAGTTAAAATGGAAATTTCGATTTTGATTTTAGCCAATTCGTCAACGCTTACCGGCGGAAAGCGAAAATCATTCCTGGCGGCGGCAACGGTGTTTTCACGCGCTGCGTCCCAGATTGACGCGATCGGCTCGATATAACCTATGCATCCTCGAAGTTCCTGGTTTTTATGCAAGCTGACGAATACGCCGGCCTTGGCTAGAAATTTTTCATTCGCGCACGCTTCGGCGACGAGCTCGCCATTTTGAACAGCGCGAATCAAAATCCGGCGGCTGTATTCCAATAAGATTTTTTTCTCCGCTTGGGTGAATTGCATATGAAATATTATAGCAAATTCATTGAAAAACACAAAAATTCGGATTAGAAAAGCGCGACAAGTTGGTTTGCCGCGCTTAGTGGCTATTTTTCCGTCGATAGCAGTGCCGTGAAGCAGTTCAGAAATGTATTGATGCTGCTTCCGACGTTGAAAAAATATCGCCTTCGCTCATTTTTAATGCGCAAGTTCCGTGCGAAGAGATGAACAAAAATCTGGTGCTGGGGTCGCGCGTTTGCATGATGTCGGGTCCGATCGTTTCGCACGGGATTTCCTCAATGATGACGATGTCGTAATGATGATTTTCCATAATCCTCAGCGCTTCTTCCGGCTTCCAGACGAACCTGAAGCTGCATGATTCTCGCAAATTTTTGAAAATCTGCTTGTACATTTTCAATTGTTCGTGCGTATTGGCGATCACCGCGATTCGCTTGCGTTTCGGATCCGGCATGTATCCGAGTTTAGAAATCATTTCGTCCTCCTTCCTTTAATGTTTGATTGTAAAAAACGGTTTATTAAGGATATGTTATATCAATTTTATTTTTTTGTCAACAGCATCGCGTCGCCGAAGCTGAAAAACCGGTATTTCATTTTTATCGCCGTTTGATAAATTTTCATCGCATTCGTTCGTCCGATGAACGCGGACACGAGCATGAGCAAGCTTGATCTCGGCAAATGGAAATTCGTGATCATCGCGTCGACGAAATTGAATTTGTAGCCCGGGTAAATAAAGGTTGAAATGTTATTGTTAAAATCCTTTACTGCCATGCTTCTAATCATGGAAGTGCCGGTGGATGTTTCTTTTGTTGCTTCTATGCTACGTAGCAAGGTAGCAGAGTTGAACACCGTTTCAAGCACGCGCGTCGAAGTCGTGCCCACGGCAATGATGCGCTTGCCTTTTCGTTTCGCGTTGATCAATCTTTTGATCGTCGCCTTGTCAACGCTCGCCCATTCGGAATGTATTTTATAGTTCTCGATGTTTTCCGTGTTTACCGGATTGAACGTGCCAAGCCCGACGTGCAATGTGACAAACTCGATTTCGCAACCTTGTTTTTTGATTTTATTCAATAAATTTTTCGTAAAATGCAATCCGGCGGTCGGCGCGGCGGCAGAACCGACAGTTTTTGCATAAACAGTCTGATATTGATTTTGTATTTTGCTGTTTTGTTGTTTTGATTTTTTGTTTTCTTGATTTTTTGATGCAATGTACGGCGGCAATGGCGTTTGACCGATTTGATTTAAAATGGCGTTAAATTTATCGCCCTTAAAATTAAACTTAATAAGCCAGGTTTTTTCCGAAAGCTGATTGATCACTTCCGCCTGTAAACCATGCGCAAAACGCAGTTTTAAGCCTGCTTTCGGCCTTGTGCAGCCGACCATGCTCTCCCAGCCTTCGCACTTCGAGCTTCGACCTTCGTTAAAACTACGGTCGACAAGTCGGCCGGCCTGTCGGCCATCCCTTTCGATTTTCTTTAACAAAAGGACCTCCGCTTTACCCCCGCTCAGCTTATTTCCAAGCAAGCGCGCCGGAAAAACTTTGGTGTTGTTAAAAACTAAAACATCGTTGTTTGTCAAATATTTCGGCAGATTATAAAAACGATCGTGAACGATTTTTTTCGTTTTTGCTCGGCCTTCGTTACCGCCTTCATTGCCACCGTCGCAAATGCTATGGTGGCCAGGGAAATTACGGCGGTCAGGAAAACTTCGGCCGACATGGTTGTAAACCAAAAGCCGCGAGCGGTCGCGCGGAACAGCCGGCGTTTGGGCGATCAATTCCTTCGGCAAATCGTAATCGAACAGTTTTAATTTCATAAGTTAAAACATTATCGCACATATTTTTCAAATTGAAAAGAGCGCATCTTTTATTTTGAACGCTCTTAACGTGATAAATTGACCTTAATGATCAACCTTAATCAACTATAAATTAACTTTAATTAACTTTTTAATGATTTCCTTGCTCACCATCCGATCGTCGTATTTCTTTCCAACGTATTGATATAAAATTTCATGTTTCGGCGAAAAGACAAAGATCGCCGGTTTGGCAACGCTTTTATTCTTGTATTTTGTTTTCAATTTGAAGTAATCAATCATTTTAAAATCAGCGTCGGAAATCACCGGAAAGCTTAACTTCAAAAATTCTTTTAATATGCTTGAATTGAATTTCGTGTCTGATGAAATCGCTATAAATTTCACGTTTAATTTATCAAATTTTTTCATCTTGCCTTGAATCTCCAGCAAATGCTTTTTGCAATGGTTGCACCAGGCCCCGCGAAAAAAAATCAAAACCAAAATTCTACCGTTTTGGTAGTCGTATAGTTTGAATGAAGTATTGTCGTTATTTTGCAGGGTGAAATTTTTCATAATGGCAGAAGCGCGGGAGATGCGAATAATTGCCATGCGAATGCCGCAAATTAATTTAGGTATAATTTCTTATGCAATTCGCAACATTTGCATGAAAGTTTATTCGCATCAGCATGTTCTTTAACAGCAATTATCCCAGTTGACTATTTTTTTTATGTCCTCCAGTTTTTTTTCATACATAACAACGCATTCTTCCGAACAGAAAAAAACATCGTGTTTGCTGATCGCGACATTCAAGTCGAATTTTTTTTCACAAACAATGCATTTTGTCGTTTTCATAGTGCTTACCTTTCAAACAGCATTAAACCACATATATTCAAAAAATTCAAGCAAACAAAAGACGCCGCTTTATACGGCGCTTTTGTTTATTTCAGAATTGCTTGCTTATAAAGCGTATCCGATCGATCTTACTACTGACCAGTCAAGCGGGCTTGTCGGAATACGTTTGAACGTACTCTTGAATTTGACAATACCGGCTTTTTCCTTGGTCAGATCGCGAGTGAACCTGATGCGGTACATCATCGTGTTCCAGGCCAAATCTTCCTTGCTGTTGCTGAACACCGGATTGTGTCCGACAACTTTCTTAAAGGCGCTAAGCACGGTGTTCACTTTGGCCTGCTCTTTCGCCAAATTACGGGTGACCGGCTTTTGTCCCACGCTCATCCGTTCAATGTCGTTCCAGACCACTTCCGCCCGTCCGACCGTTTCCATATAATCGCGGATAAGCGCTCGACGCTCTCCGGCGCCCAATGCGATCGTTGCCGTGGAAATGCCGTATGTTTCAAAGTTTGTAATTGCGGCCAACTGATCCGCAGTCGTTACTACTTTGAATGCCGCAGCGTCTGATTTTGCAAAAGCCAGGTATTTTGCTTCTTCGGCCGCGTTTGCCGTCAGATTGAATGTCGTTAAAATAGTCTGGACTTTTGCCGGATCAACGCTGATTGTCGCAACCGGCGTTGTAACGCTTGCCGCGGTCGTTGTCGTTGTTGTGGTCGTAGTCGGCGCTGACGGAGCAGTGGCGCCGCCAAGCGAGCCGCCGCCGCCGCTGACGTCATTAACCGTGAAAACGGAATTTGACGGTGATGGCGTATAGCCGCTTCCAGCCAGCGTCCTGATGGTTACCGTGCCCTCGGTATTGACGGTCAAACTCGGCGTGGTATAGCTGTATGTCCAGCTTGTTCCGGTGCCGCTCATGGCCGTGTAAGACAGATCATTTCCCGTGCCAGTATAATCAATCTGGATATCCGGCGTGCCGGACGGCGCTGAGCTGAACGTGGCGGTAATTGTGACGGCGGTGCTTTCATTGACCGTGCAGCTGGATGTGCAGCCGGCATAACTCATTGTAACGGATGGAGTGGTTTCAGACCAATAGCCGTAGCCATAGCTGTATCCTTCCGGCCCGTAGCCGTAGCCGTAGCTGTCATTCTGCGTTGCCAAGGCGTTGAAATTGGCCGTTAATATCAATGTTAGCGCAATTACGCCGACAAACATCAATTTGTTCAAATTGCTTTTTCTGAAAATCGATTTATAAAAATTTTTCATTTTATTTTTTCCTTTCTCAATGCAAGTTTAACAGTCGACCTTCAGCGGACTCTTCCGCCCTGCGAATAGTTAAATGCCTCATTTAATTTCCTTAAGGTTTTGCAATTAAATAAAACATTTACCCTATTTCTTGAATTGAGTGAAATTATTATTTAAATTTCAGACAAGAACATTATACCATTTTAAAATTATGCAAACAATAAAACTTATCCACACGCGGGATAAGTTTTATTGTTTGTTATTTTGAGGTGATTTCGGTTTTGTGTTTTTGGAAAAAATCAGCGGCAAAGGCGTACAAAATGCCGACAAATAAAGCCAGAATGGCGGCGATTTTTACATTCTGCATTATTTTTATGGGGGTTGCTTTTCGCGTCAAAATGGGCGGGACTTCCACGGATGTCATTTTAGTTTGGAAAACCCGTTCAAATTCTTTTTGCTGGAAAACTGTATCGAAATTGGCGAGTTTTTGTTTTAGATTCGCCAATTCGACAATCCGCGATTCTTTTTGACTTTTCGCCGAGGCAATTAAATTTATATAACTTTCCACCATTCGGCCTTGTCCGTATGACTGAATATTTGCCCGCTTGTCTATTTCTTTTTGATATAAAGCGATATCATTCTCAATGCGATTGATTTCTTGCTGTTTCTCTGCTATATCCTGTTCAGTCCTGGTTTGATCTCTCTTTATCAATTGAATTTCCATGTCATAATTTTTGATCATTTTGTCGAATATAACTTGATGTTGCTTTAATATAGTGTCTATGACAATGCTTGTGATTTCCAATGCTTGTTCAGGCGTTTTTCCAAACCCTTTAATCACTATAAAACTGGCATTTTCCTTATCCAATAAATATTTCTCAATATTAAAACTCGAACCTGCAACATTTCCGACTGACAATTGGTTTTGGATCTGTTGCAATACGGCCGGCATATTAAAAATCGCTTTCATGTCGACAAAATTAGTGATACTTGTATTTTTAAAAGCGCCGATATTAATCAAGGCATTGTTTTCATAAGTTTTCGGCAGAATCAAATTGACAACAAGCGCGGCGATTGCGATAACGGCAACGATGGCTAAAATGCTGATTTTCTTTTTCCAAATAATCATCAGATATTCATACAAATCAACAGTGTCTGCATCTTGCTCATGTTTGATTGGAGTCTGATTTTCCGGCTGGATGAATTGCGGCGGCGGGTACATGTCTGGCATATTGTTTGTTATTTAAATTTATAATACAACAATCCGAGATATTCGTGCGTTGCCAAATTCACTGTTTTCAAATTTTCCGGATTCGGCAGAAAATCGAATAGATTATAAGCGTCTTCTGATTCGCTAAAATTCGCCGGCGCCGGAATCGGATGCATGCCTGCTTTTTCAAAAGCGTACATCGACCGCAACATGTGATAAGACGATGTTACCAGAATAAAAGGCCCCTGTCCAATGGACTTTTCCACATTCCTGGCGCTTTCAAAAGTGTTGCGCGATCGGTCTTCAATAATGACCTTTTCCGCCGGTATTCCCCTTTCGATCAGGAATTCCTTTGTTTTTCGGCTTTCACTGGTGTTTTGCGGATTAAGCGCGTCCGTGCCGGTTATAATCACCTTGAAATTTTCATCAATCGTGCCGGCAATTTGTTTTAAAAAATAAAGGCGCAGAATTTCCGGCGCCCTTTCATCAATGTCGCCGGTCAGTATGACCAGCGTATCCAATTGATTCGCTTCATCCGATGAAATGCGCTGATATTGATTTTCAATTGGCGCAATAATAAGATCCGCGATTGGTGTTATTGAAAATAAATAGAGTATGATAATCGCAACGCTTAATAATATTTTCGCCGTTTTCAGCGCGCGATTTTTTAAAAATAAAATCAACCCGGCGACTAATGCCAGAAAGCAAAGCATCGCCGGCGACAAGAATGATTGGAATAATTTAAATAAAAACATTTTCACTTTTTGATTTGTAAAGTCGGCACCAGCTCGGCCAATCTGGCGATCAGCTCGCTTTTATCGCGGCTTCCCTGCAGGATAGCTTTGAATGCGATAAGGCCTTGCGCCAGCTTTTCGTCATCCGTGCCGTTTAACCTTGAAATGAATATTTTTTCGTGCTTAGTCGGCATTTCCGAATCGGTGATAATTTCTTCGAACATTTTTTCTCCTTGGCGAATTCCGGTATAAACGATCGGAATGTCAACATCCGGCTCGTAGCCCGCGAGTTTGATCATTTCCTTCGCCAGGTCCACGATTTTAATCGGCTCGCCCATGTCAAGCACGAAAACTTCGCCGCCGGCGCCAATCGTGCCGGCCTGCATGACCAATAAGCACGCTTCGGATGTCACCATGAAATAGCGCTTCATGTCCGGATGAGTCACTTCCACCGGCCCGCCTTTTTTGATTTGTTTTTCAAAAATGCCGACCACGTTTCCCTGGCTGTCGAGCACGTTGCCGAAGCGCACGGCGCAGAATCGCGTTGAATTTTGCTTATTCAGCCAAACCGCGATCATTTCGCCCACGCGCTTGCTCGCGCCCATGATCGAAGTCGGATTGATCGCCTTGTCCGTGGAAATCATCACGAATTTTTCCGTATGGTGATTGATCGCTGCCCGGCCGATATTCAAGGTGCCGAAAACATTGTTCCTTATTGCCTCGTCAGGGTGCGTCTCCATGAGCGGCACGTGCTTGTAGGCAGCGGCGTGGAATACAATGTTCGGCTGACAAGCGGAAAAAACGGAATTTATTTTTTGTTCGTCGCAAATATCGCCGACAATGAAGGTTTTGGAAACATTCGGGAATTCGGCTGACAATTCGCGCTCAAGATGAAAGCTGCCGGTTTCATTTTGATCGATGGAAATAAGGCGGTTAGGTTTGAATTTTAAAATCTGGCGGCAAAGATTGGATCCGATCGATCCGGCGCCGCCCGTAACCAGGACTATTTTTCCGGCAATGAAGTTTTCAATGGATTTCGTGTCGATCTTGACCGGCGCGCGTCCGAGCAGATCTTCGATCGAGACTTCTCGCACCTGGTTCAAACTGACTTTTTCGTCAAGTATCTGCGCGGTTGACGGTAGAATTTTTATTTTTTCAATCCCGGCTTCTCTGGCAAGCTGAACCGCGTGCCTTATGACATTTCGAGGCGCGTTTGGCGCGGCGATAATCAATTCGTCAATGACGTGCTTTTTAGCGATTGTTGGAATGCATTCCTTGGCGCCGAAAACTTTCACGCCGTGCAAAAGCGTCCCGTGCTTCATCCGATTGTCGTCGACAAAGCCGACCGGGAAATGCGTTTGGTGCATTTGAATATGGCGCAATATCTGTTCGCCTGCTTCGCCCGCGCCGAAAATGAGCAATTTTTTTCCGTCAAACGGCAAATCCATGCGGAACTCATGAAAATACAATCGTTTGGCAAAACGCAAGGCGCTTACGAACAAAAAAATCATTGTCGCCGTAATAAATATCACCGAACGTGGAAAACCGACAAAATATTCAGTATCTTTCAATAGAAATAAAACAACGCTCACCGCCGACATGCCGAAAATCGTGCCGGTGAAAATCCGGATAATTTCACGGATGCTGATGAACGCCCAGGTAAAGGCGTACAGCCGTTCGATTGCGAAAATAAAAATGACGATCGGCGCCGTCAGTAAAATAAAAAAATATGTTTCCGCATGATAAACGGCCGGAATGTTGCCGTCGAAGCGAAGATAAAAGCCAAGATAACATGACAAGGATATTAGAATAGCGTCGGCGATTACAAAAAAAACGATTTTTTTCGATTTCGTTCTTTGAAATATTTTAAGTTTGATTTTTTTCCACATATCAATTTTTAACGGCAAGATATCAGATATTGGAAAATTAAAATTCGGATTTTATTCTTTAATATCCAGTCTCCTACTTCTCAAATCTACCTTCTGCCTGTTTTGTTTCCGAACATAAAAAGTAGTAAAAATTCCCAATCCAATATTAGCAAGAATCATGGTTAATGCAAATATGGTGGTGGATATCTTTACGTTAAAATTTTGAATGAACATGAATATTAAAGTCGTCAACGTGATGGACAGAAAAATGCTGTAAATTACGCGCTCAATCCAATCCAATGATTTTGATTTCTTCTCATCATCGATGAATATGTCATTTGATTTTGGAAAGAATAGATATGTTAAAAAATATCCGGGCATAAAGACGACAAAAACACTGCCGAAGATTATTTCGAGGGATTTAAGCAAGGGATACCAAAATGAAAGGGAAACTGATGTTATAAACAGGATCAATGTCGCAATAATCATGACTTTATAATGTTTTTTCATGGCGTGATCGC
>JAZDPK010000049.1:0-13053 GCA_043797615.1 Parcubacteria group bacterium | reverse complement strand
GTCGGTGTTTTTTTTGCTCGCGCTTTTTGGCGTTTGCCATTCAGCTTCGGCCGCCAGCCTGTATTTGTCTCCGTCTAGCGGAGATTACCTGGCCGGGCAGGCATTTCCTATCGTTGTTTACGTTTCCAGCGCTGATCAGGCCATGAACGCGGCCAGCGGCACTCTTAATTTTTCAAATAATCTGGAAATAATATCTCTTTCAAAGAGCGGTTCAATCTTCAGCTTGTGGGTGCAGGAGCCGTCTTATTCGAATGCGGCCGGCACGGTGAGTTTCGAGGGCATTGTTTTAAATCCGGGATTCACTGGCGCGAACGGAAAATTGCTGACAATTAATTTCAAAGCCAAATCCATTGGCGAAGCAACGCTGAATTTCAATTCCGGCTCGGTGCTGGCGAACGACGGATTGGGCACGAATATTCTGGCAAGCCTGGGCAGCGCGAAGTTCGACATCAACGCGACGAAGGAAACCGTTCCGGAAACAAAACCGACGCCGGCTCCGGCCGCCGAACCGAAAGTTGAAAAGACAGTGAAAGTTCCGGCCGCGCCGATCATCAATTCTTCCACTCATCCGGACCAGAACGCTTGGTATAAAGACAATAATCCGACATTCACTTGGAATCTTGCGCCGGATATCATCGCGGATCGATTGCTTTACGACAAATTCCCGAATTCCCAGCCGCAAGTGAATTACAGCCCGGCCGTTTCGAAAAAATTGTTGGCGGATATGGACGACGGAACCTGGTATTTCCATGTTCAATTGAAAAACAGCGCCGGCTGGGGATCGATTTCGCATTATCGGTTTCAAATAGATTCTGTTGCGCCTGAATCGGTCTCGGTGAAATTGGTTGACGGCGCAGAAACCGTTGATCCGCAGCCGAAAATTTTGTTGAGCGCGGATGACGCTTTGTCCGGCATCGATCATTGGAAACTTTCGATTGACAAAGGCGATCCAATCAATGTTTCTTTGTCGGAATTGAAAGACGGCGTTTACGCTTTGCCCGTGCAGGCCGCCGGCAGCCACGCGATCGCCGCGATTGCGTACGACAAAGCCGGCAATTCGGCCAAAGCAATGGTTGATTTCATCGAGCTCGGCCTGTTGCCGCCGACAATCACCGATTGTCCGCAGGCTATGCCTAGCGGCAAGACATTGACCGTTAAAGGAATTACGTATCCGAATTCCGCGATTACGGTTTGGCTGCAGAAGAGCGGCGAGGCGGCGGCCAAACATGAGGCGAAGAGCGGGCCGGACGGCAATTTCTCGTTTACCAGTGGCAAACTGACTGAAGGTAATTACGCGCTTTGGGCTGAAGTAACGAATGATGGCGGAGTAAAGAGCGGACCGAGCGGCGCGTTTAACATAACAGTCACTCCGGCCGGCGCCAAACAAACGGTTCGGTTGGAACAGGTTTATCTGCCGGTGATTGCGATATTGTTAACTTTCATTTTTATATTGATCGTTTTCATCGCGTTATTGTGGAATGAAATACGCAAATTGCGCATCAAATATGAACGGGGAACGTTTATCGCCAAAAATATGCGGAAAAAACGCTGAAGAAAATAAGACTGAAAATTATAAAAAAGACCGCGGGTGAAATCGCGGTTTTTTAGCGTGTTTTAGCGTGTCTTGACAGCGCCGATATTATTTGGTATAATGCCTTATCCGCTCATTTTACAAAAAAAAGAAAGGAGGCAGAATGATTATTAGCGCGGAATACAGGATTGCCGAAATAGCTTCAACCGTTTATTCGAATTCGCCTTATCGCATCAGGTTGGAATTCAGCCATGCCGAATGCTTCATGACGCTTGACCGCGAAGATTCCGACCGCCTGAATATCCGCCTGGCGTTCGATCTGAAAGGCAAAATCCTCGCTTGCGCGTTCGAAAGCATTGACAACCCGAGCGATTCGAAAATCGAATCCGGTTCTTTTGCAAAGGATAATTTGATCATCTGCTCTCTTTCGACAAAGATCAGGGATTTCCCGGGCAAGGGCTATACGGTTCGGCCGTTGAAGTTGGCCACTGCCGATCTCGGCAACAACAACGCGATGAAGGCGAGTCAATGTCCTTTCTATCAGTTCACTTTGAATATCAGCGCCGAAGAATACGCGCAGTGCAAAGCTTTGCCGAAAACCGCGGTTTTCCGAGCGAGCTTCAAAGTGCAGAACGCGCGCAGTTAATCAAGCGCCGGCTCGACAGTTGGCGCTTTTTTTATTGCGGAAAAATCGTTTATTTGTTATTCTGTAAATAGATTTAATCTATTTTATATATTTTATCCGGGTTGGGTGAATTTGATCAAATTCACCCAATCCGAGAAATAAAAAATCCAAATTTATATTAATCAATCCTCAAATTTAATTTATGGAAAAGCCAATCAATCAAAATCAATCGGAAAAATCAACGCCGCGAGAATTGAACAAGTACACTTATTACGACCATTCGAAAGGACGCGATTGTGTCATGTTTGAATGCGTCGCTCCGAGCATCGCGGAAGCCGATCTTATTTTTGAAAAGCAATTCAAAAAGCATTCGAAAAAGTTAAGTTATGTGGGCTGTACGATTGAAAAGGTGGAACACGACGTTGCATATCAAATCGAAATTTTGCCGCATGAAAAATTCATCGAATTGTTCAATGTAAAGAAAAAGCATGCCAATAACGTCCCGTCTCCGGCCGCTTCTTTGTCTGTTCGCCAAGGCGAAAAGATAAATATAAAAAGCATGATGATCGATCAAAGTTTTTTGCCGAAAGGCAAAAAAAACGAATATCTAACCTGTCTTTTCATCCATGAATTGGCCGAAGCGAAATATTATGAGCGTCACCTTGAATTATATGTAAAAGCGCTGGAACAGGTGAAGAATAATTTACTTGTGGACATGGAAGCGCATTATCATGCGTTGATAAAAGAATTAAGATACGCCGAATACATTGGCATTTTGGATGAATATTGCGAGTATTGGGAAAAGTGGTTAAAGGAAAGATTGGCGGAAACAAATGATGAAAAAATCAGACGTGAAATCGCAAAAAGGATTCAATTGCGCAAGGACGCGCTGAATGTCGTGAAAAGAAAAATTCATAGAATCAGATTGGAAGATTGATTTTTTGCGATCTGCCTTGACAACCACTTTCGTTAAAACTACTGTGGTCTAAGACGAGGCAGGGGTAATTAATATTAAAAAACCGCCAAGACATTTTGCCAAGGCGGTTTTGTTTTGTTAAAAGCATTGGAAAATCAGCGCGAGAAAAAGCAAGTGCCAGGTGTTGTCCACGACCGCGTAAACCAGCGTTGAAAAGGATAAGCTTATTTCCTTGTATTGCGGCTTGTTTTGATAAACGGCGATAAAATCGCGTCCTTTGATCAGCTTCAGCCATTGAGAAGCCAACGACCAGCGATCAATGGGGAAGTGGCTTAGGAAAATCAATCCGATTTTCAGCGGTTCGGCCGTTGAAGTGAAAGCGCAGATCGTTACCGTGTAGATAACGCAGTGCAAAATACAGATTAATAATCCTTTGATTCCTTTGGCGGATTTTTGTACCGCCATTTTTTCCGGCTGGAGCAGATAATCCGCGACAAGATGGCCGAGCAAAATTTTTTCAAAGATCGTGAGCATTTTCGCCTCCTTTGTCAGTTACTCGCATATTAATCTTTTTTGAAGTGCGTAAGCGACCGGCGGCGAAACCAGTTTGTTTAAAGTACGCAGATCAAAATTACTCGCCGCGTCTCTGGCGCGCGAAGAAGAAACTTTTTTGTATTTTTTCCGGCCGAAGATGTAGAAGAACTTGCCAATGCCGTATTTTTCCTTGTTAAAAAAAACAACCTGCTTTTCGCTGTCGTAATCGCAGCCGTTGCGCAGTCCGCGGATCATCACGATGTCTTTGCCTTTGACTCCAAGTTTGAGAAAATCGGAAAACGTCATTACTTTAACATTTTTCGGCAATTTGTATGTTTTCCACAGTTCGCGGCATTTTTCCGGTTCGAACCACACGTCTTTCTTGTTCGGATTTGCGGAACAAATGATCGTCACTTCGGGAAAAATTTTGGCGGCGAGCCAAGCGATGTTGAAATGGCCGTACGTGGGCGGGGAAAAAGTGCCCGGGTAAACATACGCGGTTTTCATGATAGCCTCCTTTGAATAAAGGTTGTAGCGGGTAGTTTGTAGCCAGTAGTACTAAAGATAAATTTTTCAAGAACTACAACCTGCTTCCTGTTAATTGATCGTTTATAATTGTCAAGGTACTACCAGAATTATAATCCGATTTTTAAAATAAATTTTATATTTGCTGATGTGCATATATGCGCAGTTGTTTTTTACCTTAATATAGTGTATTATATCAGTATAAATCGTCCGATTTTTTGGACAACAAACATATGACCGTCAATATCAGAGAAAATTTGGCCGAACTCGGTTTCAATAAAAATGAAATCGGCGTTTATCTCGCGCTGGCCAAATTGGGAGAAGCGAAAGCGTCCCAAGTCGCCAAAGCGGCGGAATTACCGCGCACGACCGCGATTAACATTTTAAACAAAATGGCCAGCGAGAATTATGTGAGCACGCACGTGTACAAAGGCGTGATGTCGTATTGGATCGAGTCGCCGCAGGTTTTGATCGATATCCTGCGAAACAAGATCGAAATCGCGGACAAATTGAAAGACGCGATGTCTGTTGTTTACCGCGTCGGCGGCCGGTTTCCGAACGCGCAAATTTTTGACACGAAAAAAAATATCAGAAATTTTATCGAAAAAGTTTTAAACGGATTGCCGAAAGGCGCGGTGATTTATACGATTGAAACGCCGAATGAAGGCAATTACCGCAAGATTTTTTCCGAAGGCCTTGAAGAAATCATTTTCAGCGTTAAAAACAAGCGGGGGATCGCGACGAAAACGCTGGTGCCGTGCGGCACATTTTCGTTGATTGAAAAACACAAGTTGACAAGACAGAATATTGAAATAAGAGAAATGCCGGAGCATTCGAATTTTTCCGGCTCGCTGTGGATCATCAAAGACATGCTGATCAATTTTTCCGGCAATCCGCCGTTCCTCGTCATGTCGCGGCACGAGGCGATCACGAAAGGCATGAAGGAGCTGTATGATTTCCTGTGGCGGATTTCCAAGTAATGGCATGACGCGCTCAAGCGCGATTTAAATTACCCCACTCTTTGAGAGTGGGAGAAAGATTCAAAATTACGCAAGTAATTCCCTGCCTGAAGGCAGGGGTAATTTCTTTCGGCATGCCCTGGCTCAAAGTCAGGGGTAATCGAAACTACTAAAGATAATTATTATGCTTGAATTTTTACTCAACCTTTTTACGAACTTAATCGAACGCGCCGGATACGCCGGCGTCGCGATTTTAATGGCGCTGGAAAGCATGGTGGCGCCGGTGCCGAGCGAAGCGGTCATGCCGTTCGCCGGATTTTTGTGGTATCAAGGGCATTTTAATTTCTGGCTGATCATTTTGTTCAGCACGCTGGGCAGCATCATCGGTTCATTGATATCTTATTACATCGGCTACTATGCCGGCCGGCCGATCATTGTTCACTTTGGCAAATATCTGCTGTTGAACGAGCATCATCTGGATAAAACGGAAAAATTTTTCAATCGGTTCGGCGGCAAAGCGGTTTTCATCAGCCGATTCATTCCGATTGTCCGCCATTTAATATCTATTCCGGCGGGCGCGGGAAAAATGAATATCTGGAAATTTTCCGTTTACACCGTCGTGGGCGCCGGGCTGTGGAACGCGTTTTTAACTTGGCTTGGATTTTATTTCGGCAAAGAGTGGAGCAATGTCAGCCGCTTCGGTGAATGGGCGGACAGGGTGATGGTCGTTTTGATCGTTCTGGCGGTTGCGTGGTTTGTTTGGGAAAAAGTTTATAAAAGTAATATAAAAAATTTACAAATAGAATTATTAGGGGAGATAAAAGATAAAGAGTTTCCCCCCGACGAATCTAAAATGAAATTAAGAGAAGCGTCTCGCGCTGTGCTTTTTGACGAAAACGGTTTGGTTCCGTTATTGTTTGTTTCCAATGAACATTATTATAAACTGCCAGGCGGCGGAATAGACAAAGGAGAAGATAAAATTCAAGCGTTAATCAGGGAAGTGAAGGAAGAAGTCGGCAGCGCTATTGAAATAACGGGCGAAGTCGGAAAAATCATTGAACATCGATCGAAATGGAATCTAAAACAAGTTTCATATTGTTATCTGGGAAAAATAATTTCTAAAGGAAAGCCTGAATTCACGGAAGGTGAAGTCAGTCATGGTTTTGAATTGGTTTGGTTGAATTTGGATGAAGCGATTTCCAAAGTTGAAAATGCCAGGCCGGAAGGATACGAAGGGGCATGCTTTATTCAAAAAAGAGATTTGATCTTTTTGAAAAAAGCCCGAGAAATAATTGCACAAAATAAAAAGTTTTAATGTCGCATTTGCATTTAACCGTCATACTGGTATAATTAAGACAGTAATTTTCGACAGACTCTAAGCGGCGATGGCGCCCTTAGAGTTATTATGCATATTGAAAAAAATAAAAAGCTCCCGTCGCATTGCGATGCGGGAGCCCGGTTCCGCTTTTTTAGGCGGAACCTCGCCAACGCACATGAAACCCTCCTTTGCAGTTGGCTCGGAAAACGCGTTCCGAGGCGTTCACTTGGCCGGGGCTTTTTCCGGAAACGGCGGCGGGTCGAGCGCTGGCTCCGAATTTGATCACTCGTGAATAGACAAGCTGTTTCAGAGCGATGAACGTGTTCCGCGCGCTTCTTCGGATGCAAGCTTGGTCCGGTTGCTTGAACGCTTACTACAACCAACCGCTTGTTAAAGGTGATCTAATCGTAGCATAAATCATTGCAAAAGACAAAACGGGATGAACGCGATAAACGTGATTATCTAGACAATCTTATCACGCAAATCTCGTTTATCTCATTTATCACATTATTTCCATGAAAATATTACTCGTTTACCCCAAATACCCCGATACTTTTTGGAGCTTTAAGCACGCTCTGAAATTTATCGCGCGCAAAGCAGCCAATCCGCCGCTCGGCTTGCTGACGGTCGCGGCGATGTTGCCGAAGGATTGGGATTTGAAATTGGTGGATTTGAACATCAGAAAATTGAAAGACAAGGAAATCAAGAAAGCGGATTACGTGTTTATCAGCGCGATGTCGGCGCAGCGCAATTCGGTTTTGGAAATAATGAGGCGATGCCGCCGATTGAAAAAGAAAATCGCGGCCGGCGGGCCATTGTTCACCGGCGAGCCGAAAGCGTTCAGCCGCGTCGATCATCTGATTTTAAATGAAGCGGAAATAACCTTGCCGGAATTTTTGCGCGATTTGCGAAACGGACGGGCGCGCCATATTTACCGCACCGAATTGAAAGCGAACATCGAAAAAACGCCGGCGCCAGCCTGGGATCTGATCAAATTCCGCCATTACGGCAACATGAATCTGCAATATTCCCGCGGCTGTCCGTTCAACTGCGAATTCTGCGACATCACTTCGTTATTCGGCAGAACGCCGCGCACGAAAACAAAGGAGCAGGTGCTCGGCGAATTGAACGCGCTGTACGAACGCGGCTACCGCGGCGCGCTTTTTTTCGTCGATGACAATTTCATCGGCAATAAATTCAAATTGAAAACGGAAATTCTGCCAGCCATTTCGGAATGGATGGAAAAGCGGAAATATCCGTTCGCTTTTATCACCGAAGCTTCAATTAACTTGGCGGACGACGACGAATTGATGACGATGATGGCCGACGCCGGATTTGACAACGTGTTCATTGGAATTGAATCGCCGGACGAAGACAGCTTGAAAGAATGCAATAAAATTCAAAACAACAACCGCGATTTGGTCGCGAGCGTCAAGAAAATCCAAAGCTTCGGATTCCAAGTTCAGGGAGGATTCATCGTCGGATTCGACAACGACAATGAAACGATTTTCGCCCGCATGTCCAAGTTCATCCAGGACAGCAACATCGTCATGGCGATGGTCGGGCTTTTGTCCGCGCCCACCGGCACGCGCCTCTACGCCCGTTTGAAAAAGGAAAACCGGATTTTGAACGAAATGACCGGCGACAACACGGACGCCACGTTGAATTTCATTCCGAAAATGAACAAGGAAAAATTAATCCTCGGTTACAAAAAAGTCTTGCATTCGATTTATTCCGACAAGCATTTTTATCTGCGCGTGAAAGATTTCTTGAAAAATCACAATCCGAAGCGAATCCGGCCGGTCCGATTTGAAATTGATTACATTGGCGCGTTTTTCAAGTCGATCTTCTGGCTTGGAATCGTGAAACGCGGCAGATGGTATTATTGGAAAATATTTTTCTGGACGCTTTTCCGCAAGCCGAAGCTTTTGCCCATGGCGATCACGTTCATGGTGTATGGATTTCACTTTCAGAAGATATTCGGGATCTGAACAAAAGAATGAAAAAGATTTATTCCCGCTCGCATAGCTCGCTCTTTATTGATTTATTGCATTAAGATTGTCACGAAAAAATAAAATAATAAAAACGGTCCCGCATATTTTTAATAGTCTATGAAAAAGAATAAATTTAAAAAAATATGAATTTTAAATTCCCTTACCGCAATTATAACCCGCGCGAATTGATCCGCCGGGCCGGCTACGGCGAAAACCAGGATCCGAATCCGACGGAAATCAGCTACGCGCGCAAACTCGGCCAGGGATTTTATCCGCGGTTCCACGTTTATCTGAAAGAATTCGAAAAATATTTCGAAGTGAGTTTGCATTTGGACCAAAAGCAGCCTTCCTACGGCAGCGAACACGCGCATTCGGGCGAGTATGACGGAGATACGGTTGAGGACGAAGCGAGAAGAATTACTCAAGTGATTAAAGATATCTACGAGACACAGTAAATTCCAATTTCTAAACCCTAAATCCTAAACAAATTTTAAATCAAAATATAAAAATCTAAAGGAAACTTATTTATTTGCGAGCTTTTGCCTTAGTATTAATTCAAATTTCAAAATAAAGCGACGCAATCTTGAATAATGCCACGAGACTGCATCCAAGATCGCTTTGTGCTCTAATGAAAATCTGAAAATTGTTCAGACCATGATTCGCAAATAAAATTGATACCTTTTGATTGTTTTTCTTGAGTTTTGAATTTATTTTGAGTTTTGCGCTTGATTTATTTATGTCGGAAAATATTGATGAAATAAAACACAAGCTCGATATCGTGTCCGTTGTCCAGGATTACGTCCAGCTGAAGAAGACCGGCGCGAGCTGGAAAGCGCGCTGCCCTTTTCATAATGAAAAAACGCCGTCGTTCCATGTCAATCCGGACCGCCAAATCTGGCATTGCTTCGGCTGCAACGAGGGCGGCGACATGTTCACGTTCGTGGAAAAGATCGAGAACGTGGAATTCGCCGAAGCGCTGAAAATCCTGGCAAAAAAAGCGGGCGTGGAACTGAAGCAATTCGACGCGAAGACCGCCGGCCGCAAAACAAGGCTCCAAGAGATATGCAAGCTCGCGGCCGGCCATTGGCAGGACTGCTTGAACGGACAAAACGGCAAGATCGCCCGCGATTATGTTGAAAAAAGGGGATTAAGCAAGGAAACGCTGGAAAGTTTTAAAATCGGCTATGCCCTTGATTCCTGGGACGATCTGCTGAAATTCCTGTTGAACAAAAAATTCAACGAAACCGAGATATTCCAAGCCGGATTGGTTGTTAAAAAAGACAAAGGCACCGGCTATTACGACCGGTTCCGCGGCCGGGTGACTTTTCCGATTCAAGACATCCACGGCAACGTGATCGGCTTTTCCGCACGCGCTTTGAAAGAAGGCGAGCCGGCGAAATACATCAACACGCCGGAGGGCGAGCTTTACCACAAAGGCAAAGTGCTGTTCGGATTGGACAAGGCGAAAATGGCGATCCGCGAACAGAACTACGCCGTCGTGGTTGAAGGCAACCTAGACGTCATCGCATGCCATCAGGCCGGATTCAAAAACACCGTTGCCTGCTCGGGCACGGCGCTGACCGCCGATCAGATCGGCATCATCAAAAGATACACGGAAAACATCGCGCTGTGCTTTGATCAGGACAGCGCCGGACAGCTGGCGGCGCAGCGCAGTATCGATCTTCTATACGCCGCGGAAATGAACGTGAAAATCGTCCAGATCGTCTTTGGCAAAGATCCTGATGAATGCATAAAAAATAATCCGGCTGATTGGGTTTTGTCGCTGAAGCAGGCAAAGCTGGCCATGCAATTTTATTTCGACAAATATCTGACCGGGGAATATCTCGGCAGCATCAGCAAGAAAAAGCAGGCGGCGAAAATCCTGCTGGCGGAGATTTTAAAGATAAAAAACAGGATCGAGCAGGACCATTGGCTGAAGCAATTGGCCGAGCGGCTGAACGTGTCCGAGCAGATATTGCGCGAGAGCTTGCCGGCGACAAAGGCCGGGCCTCGCGTTCAAAAATCGGACAGCGCGCCTCCAGCGCCCGCAAAATCAAGGGAAAAAGAATGTTTGGAGCGGATTTTCGCGATTATCCTCAATCATCCGGAGCGCGCGGCCTATGCGTCGGAATATCTATCGCCGGAAGCGATCAGGGACGAAGACTTGCGCGCTTTGTATACGGAGATTATTTTGTGCTATAATAAAACAAAAGCCAACATTTCGCCGAAAGCGCTGCAAGAATGCCTGGCAGAGGATGCCGGCTCGGAAAAAAACAAGGGCTATTTAGACAGCCTGATTGTTTATATTGATGAAATCTATCCGGAGTTTTCCGTTGCCCAGATCGATCAGGAACTGATCAGCCTGATCAACATTATCAGGACAAAAGACTTGGACAGGCGGATCGCCGGCAAAATGGCGGAAGTGAATAATGCCGCTCGCAAGGACGCGAAAGACAAATTGACAAAAGACATTCAGTCGCTCATCGAACAGAAAGCCGGATTGAATTAAAGATATAGAAATTATGCCGAAGAAATATCCCAAAATCAAAAGTAAAAACAAGGCGGCCTTAAACAAGGCGGCCAAAGCGCATCGTCGCAAGCCTTGCAAAAAGGCGAAATCGGTTTGGAAGCGTTTTTTCCGGGGCGACAAAAGCTCAAAAAAAATGCGAAATCAGGCGCGCCGCGCCAGGCAGTCGAAATTTGCCAGGCGGCCGAAGCCGAAGAAAGCGATTCCGCCGACAAAAGAGATGATCGTTAAATTGTACGAGAAGGGCAAGATGCGCGGCTTCTTAACCGAAGAAGAGATTTTCCGCGTATTCCATGAGGTCGAGGATTACACAGATTTGTTCGAGGAATTCCTGGACGAGCTGGACAGCCTGGGCATTCAGACGGTGGAGATGCGCAGCGGCGTGCTCGGCCGGCAAGAGGAGCGCGAGAAGATTTTGAACAAGCTCGGAGTGAGCGGCGGCGACGGCAAGATCAAATTCGACATTCCGGAATTGTCGCCCGATTCGATTCAAATGTATCTGCGGGAGATCGGCAAAGTGGCGCTTTTGAAGCACGACGAGGAATTGGCGTTGGCCAAGAGAAAAGAAAAAGGCGACCGTGAAGCCGAGCGCCGATTGATCGAAGCGAACCTCCGCCTCGTGGTTTCGATCGCCAAGAAATTCGTGGGCAAGAGTTTGTCGCTTCTTGACTTGATTCAAGAAGGAAACATCGGCCTGTTCCGCGCTGTGGAAAAATTCGAATATAAAAAAGGTTATAAGTTTTCAACTTACGCGACCTGGTGGATCAGACAAGCAATCACCCGCGCGCTGGCCGATCAATCCAGAACGATCCGCATTCCGGTGCACATGGTGGAAACGATCAATAAATTCCATCAGATCGAGCGCCGTTTGATTCAAGATCTTGGCCGGGAGCCCATGCCGGAGGAAATCGCCGCGGAAATGCAGGAAGCCATCGACAAGGTGCGTTATATAATGAAGATTTCGCAGGAAACGGTTTCGCTCGAAACTTCGGTGGGCGACGACGACGAGGATTCGACGCTCGAAGATTTCATCGAAGACGTGAAGAACGTCAGCCCGGACCGGTCGGCGGCCTTGGAACTCTTGCGCGATTACGTCCGAAAAATAATCCGCGAACTGTCGCCGCGCGAGCAGAAAATTCTGGAAATGCGCTTCGGGCTGGTCGACGGCGTGTCGCACACATTGGAAGAAGTGGGCCAGGAATTCGACGTCACGCGCGAGCGCATCCGCCAGATCGAAGCCAAGGCGCTGGAAAAGATCCAGCAGCTGCCGGGCATAGAGAAGTTGCGAGACTATTAACATACGCAAAAAAACCTGCCTGCCGGCCGTGCTCCGCCATAGCGGCTACGCGACGGCGAGCAGGCAGGCGCGAAACCGTACGCGAATAAAACCACGCAAAACCACATAGAGATAATAAAAAACCGCGGCAGTTGCTGTCGCGGTTTTGGTTTTGAGCAGTATGGGCGCTTGAGAAAAGCGGCTTTCAAGTGTTTGAGTTTAATTAAAAATTATTAATTATTGATTGACTCTGCACAGTTCGCGCGCTTTCTCCATTGTTAGATTTTTAGCGATGACTTTCTGATTCAACTTCGATCCGAACAATCGGTACCAGGTGTTGAAATCCGATTCGTTTTTGAACGCCTTGGGCGTGCGGCAATTTTTGATCTTTCCGATTTGCGATTCAAGAACAATGTAATAGTCGCCGTTTGTTTTGTTCATTTTTCCTCCTTTGTTATGGGTTTGCCTGCGGGAACGGTTGATTGTCAAAGATCAATATTGTCTTGAGCGTTATATGAGTATATCAAATTATGGAGATTTGTCAATACCGGCTATCTTGAAAATTGCAAACGGATTTTAGTTGATGTATGATTTGAATATGAATGGAAAGAAAGTCTTATTAAGCGTTTGTTAAAAGCGGAAATGGAAAAACCATGAACATTCCTCCCGCAACGCCGGGAACAAAGACAAAGCTTAACAGCGATGTCTTTTTTATTTGCCGCATGCCCTTGAAATGTTTTTTAAAATCTGCTATTATTGAAACAGCCAATTATTCGACGGTAGCTCAGTGGTAGAGCAGTGGACTGTTAATCCATTGGTCGTGGGTCCGATCCCCACCCGTCGAGCCA
>JAZDPK010000068.1:0-4628 GCA_043797615.1 Parcubacteria group bacterium | reverse complement strand
AAAGAAGCCATATCCATTATAGCTTCTTTTATGAAAACTTGAAATTTATCGATCAGATGTACTCAAGCTTTTGCGTCCCTTGTTGCGGCGTCTTTTTAGAACCGCGCGTCCGTCCTTCGTTTTCATCCGCTTGCGGAAACCGTGCTTTTTCAGCTTCCGGCGCTTGTTCGGCTGATATGTCCGTTTCATGGCCATAAATTTTTATTTGTTTAATTTATAAACGATAAACGCATAATATCTTGTTTCATTAAAATAGTCAATAGCTTAACTTTACAAGGCTTGCATAATTATTTTTTATCCGTTAAAATTTTAAATGAATATTTATCAACAGCTTATCAACAGCTTTAAAAAATTCTCTCTATAAACGTAAGTTGTTCACATTTTCATATCTGTGTTAAAATGATTTTCAGAAGAAGATTAAGTGATAAACGAGATAAACGCGATTGTCGAGACAATTAATACAAGTCAATCTCGTCCCAAAGGGATCCCTTCGGGATTTATCCCATTTATCTCATTCCGCTTTCCTCAAATAAAAACAAAATATGGAAGATCAAAACCAGCAGCTCTGGCAGTCGGTGCTCGGCGAGCTCGAGCTGAATCTGAGCAAAGCAAGCTTTACCACTTGGCTGAAAAACACTTTTATAATTGAAAATGAGGCCGGCCGCATCACTATCGGCGTGCCGAACACTTTTTCGCAGGAATGGCTCAAGCAGAAATACCACCACCAGATCTACAAGATTCTGCAGGAGAAGACCGCCGAGCGCATCAAGGACATCCAATACCGCGTCCAAAACATGAAATCCTACCAGGTCCAGGTCGAGCAATTGAAAAAAACGATTATTGAAGAGCGGAAAAGCGAACAGCGCCTGTCCGGCGCCGCCTATTCTGGAAAATCATTGGCATTCAACCTGAACCCGAAATACACTTTTGAAAATTTCGTCGTGGGCAAAGCCAACGAGCTGGCGCACGCCGCGGCCAGGGCCGTGTCGGAAAAGCCGGGAAAAATCTACAACCCGCTTTTTATTTACGGCGGCGTGGGATTAGGCAAGACGCACTTGATCCAAGCGGTGGGCAATATCATTCTGCAACGGCATGCCGACTTCCGGGTCCTCTACACCACCTGCGAGCAGTTCACCAATGAATTCATCAGCTGCGTCGGCAGCGGCAAAATGGAAAAATTCACTCGCACCTACCGTTCGCCCGACGTCCTCCTTATCGACGACATCCAGTTTTTAACCGGCAAGGAAGGCACGCAGGAAGCGTTTTTCCACACCTTCAACGATCTGCACCACCGCGAAAAGCAGATTATAATAACTTCCGACCGGCCGCCGAAAGCAATCGCCACGCTCGAAGACCGCATGCTTTCCCGCTTTGAATGGGGCATGATTGCGGATATTTCCCAGCCCGACCTTGAGACCAGAATCGCCATTTTGGAAGCGAAATGCCGCGAAAAGCAATTTCTGCTCGAGCGCGAAATCATTCAATATATCACGCTCAACATTCAAAACAATATCCGCGAGCTGGAAGGCGCTTTAAATAAAATAATCGCCCACTACCAATTGAACAAGATGGAGCCGACGCTTGAAAACATCAAAAAAATCCTTTTTTCCATTTCCGAATCAAGCAAAAAGTCCGGCGCCGTGTCGCCGCGCCGCCTTATCGAGATGGTGGCGGAATTCTATGACGTGAATATAGAGGAACTGCTCGGCCAAAGCCGGGAAAAGCGGCTGGCCTTCCCGCGCCAGATTATTATGTATATAATGAGAGAGGAATTGCAAAGTTCATATCCCATGATCGGGCATGAACTTGGCGGACGCGACCATACGACGGCCATGCACGCGCATGAGAAAATATCCAACATCATTGAAACCGACGAAAAAACAAGACAAGAAATAAATCTTTTGAAACAAAAAATTTACGCTGTTTAAAATAGCATTGTACCGTATTGTCATCCTGAATTTATTTCAGGATCCGACAATACGGTAATATTAATTCAATAGCTGTCCGACCCTGAATCAAGCCTGCCCTGCCGTGAGGCCAGGGTTCAGGGTGACAGCTATAAAGCATGTTAATAAAGTGTTTATAAATATACTAATAACTGTTACAAAAATTGTTTATAAATTAATTTCAAAATTGTTGATAAATATAGTTATTTGAAATTTCGGCGAACTAAGGCCTTATCCACTGTTTTTAAAGCATTTAATAAAAACATTTGCACAGGGTTTTAAAATTAAATTTTTATTAAAGCTTCATTAAATATCAGTTTATCCACCGCCATCCACAGGCTTATTGTTATTATTGTATTTATATATATATTCTTTTAAATCAAAACCAGCCTTCGTTAAAACTTCGGTTGGCAGGCATAGAAAAATTCATTTAACAAAAAATATGAAACTAACATGCACTCAAGAAAATCTTAACTTTGGATTGCAAACAACCGGCCACCTGGCGAATAAAAATGTTAACCTCCCTATTTTAAACAACGTTCTGCTCGAAGCGAAGGAAGGAATATTGAAGCTTTCAAGCACTAATTTGGAAATAGGCATCAGCGGTTTTGTCCGCTGCAAAGTGGACAAGGAAGGCTCATTCACCGTTGACGCGCGCTTGCTGTCCGATTATGTCAATCTTCTGAACAACGATCAAGTGAAGATAGAATTGAAACCGGACGATTTTCTGCAGATTTCATGCGGCAATTCGGAAACGAAGATAAAAGGATTGATTGCCGATGATTTCCCGGTCATTCCGAAAATCGAAAAAGAAAAGCCTTATGGCGTAAAGACCGCGGACTTCAAAAACGCGCTAAGCCAGGTGCTTTTCGCTGTTTCCACGTCGGAAACGCGCCCGGAAATTGGCGGCGTTTTGATTTGTTTCAACAAGCAGAAAAATAAGTTGACGATAGTTGGCACCGATTCATACCGTTTAGCGGAAAAAATAATAAATTTAGATAAAAATCAAGATGAAAAAGATGTGATTGTGCCGGTGAAAACCTTGCATGAGCTGCTCCGGATTCTGAATAATTTGAGCGGCCAGTCAAGCGAATCGGAAGAGCTGAACATTTATTTGTCGGACAACCAAATTTTATTCACTTGCGGCAATATAGAGCTTATTTCCCGGCTGATTGAAGGGCAATACCCGGATTACAAGCAGATAATCCCGAAAAATTTCAAGACGAAAGTGGTTGCTTCATCTTCCGAATTGGCGAAAATAATCAAAACGGTCGCCTTGTTTTCCAAAAGCGGCATTTTCGACATCAATCTGCTTTTCGAACCGGCGCAAGGAATAGTTGCCAAATCGGCAAACACGCAGATCGGCGAAAGCACGTCGGTGTTGGAGGTTGAATACGAAGGCGAAATAAACGAAACAGTGTTGAACCACCGCTATTTGCTGGACGCAATCAACAATATCGGCGCGCAAGAAGTGGAAATCAGCCTGATCGATAACAACATTCCGTGCATTTTGCGGCCGAAGGGCGACGACAGCTATTTGCATATAATCATGCCGATTAAACAATAATCGTTACGAATTACAAATCGGTACTTATATACAAATATACGAATCAGTACAAATAAAAAAACGCGGGTGCTGTACTCGCGTTTTCGGTTTGTTACTTCTTTTTATTATTGTGAACGACCTGCACCTTGAGACGATGATTAAAAGGTTCTTCTTTTATAAACCATTTTCCCAATTTTCGCCCGTCGATTTTTATTGTGCAACCGTTTTCAGCGCAGAACTTGGTGAATAAGTTGTAGAAAGAATGCGCAGCTTTCAAATAATCTTCTTTTTTTTCTTTCTCAAATCCCTTTTCCTGATAAAGTAAAGGACTGTTCGGCATAACCGTGTAGACGTAAATTTCCGCCGCGTCGCCAAAACCGCTTTCTCCATAATAAGCTTGCCAAAGTTCCGACTATAACGCCAGCGCTTGATTCATTGATACGTTTTGCATTATTTTAACCTCCTTATGTTAAAAGTTTACAGTAAAACATCGGTCGGTTGAAGAATTCCCCATTTTCCATTGTGAAATCTGATCGCGATTTGCAATTTGCTTTCAATCAGCTTTGTTATAAATCTTAGACTAATTGTTTTTCCCTCGTTGTCATTCACATTTTGAAATTCCTTTATCGTGAATTTTTCCGCGTTAAAGAAATAATTCGGCGTGACGTAGATTTTCCGGCTTTTCAGAACTTCTTTTTTTCCGTTGAATATCGCCGTCATCGACAGATAAACGTAATACCGAAATCCCACTGTCCGTTCGAGCATATCTTCCTGTTTCAGTGCCAGATCGATTTTTTTTACTTTTTTGAGTGAACAGTGATATTGACCGAATTCATAGCTTGGATAAAGAAATTCGACATAAAGATTTGTTTTACAGTTCATTGAAACCTCCCTTGCCCCGAAGTTGTCAGCAGACATACTTTGGGGTTTGATTGTTAAAGTTCGATTTTATCGTGATATGGGAGTATATCAGGTATTTTTGATTGTGTCAAGATTATGTACAAGATGAGTACATAGGTAACACTTTGGAAAATTCTATCGGAGTTTGGTAATTCAACGATTCGTGCGGCCGGACAAAATTGTATTCAATCAGCCATTCGGTTAATTTTCGGTTGAAAATTATCGGGTCGGAATAG
>JAZDPK010000029.1:0-9743 GCA_043797615.1 Parcubacteria group bacterium | reverse complement strand
TGTCATTGATAGAATACGGCGTGGCGCAAAGGTGGGAAAGCGCCACTAATCGAGATCACCGGTTTGACGCGTGGAACAAAGATCCGGATAAATCGCAGTGGAGCTGGCTGTTGGCTTCGACCTGCCCGTCTGGCGGCGTTTGTGGCAGTTGGAATCCGAGTCGTCATCAAGTCAAGGTCTTTTGGTACTATCCGAGTTTTTTCAATGCTACGCTGGGCGCGCGTCCCGCGGTCGTTGTTCCGATAAAGATTTGAAGTTTGGGTTTTGATCTTTAACTTTTTTTATTTTTTCTTTTTTCTTTCTTCTTTCTTGAATTTTTTAAACCGCCTGGCGCAACGCTCGGCGGTTTTTCATTTTGGAAAAATATTGAATTTGATTTTGCCGGGCAAGTGTCGTACAATATGGAAGAACGGATAATGCGGATGAAGAACGGAAGAAGCGGATTTTGTTTGAAAATTATCAAAGTTAATCCGCGCGATCAGCTTTTATCCGCGAAATCCGCAAAATTATGCTTTCAATAGATAAAACAATCACCGCTTTTCTCGAAGACCTCGAAAACAACAAAAAACGCTCCTGGCGCGCGGTCCGGAACTATGATTTGTATTTGCGCCGATTCGGCGGTTGGCTCAGAAAGAACAAGATTGAACAATTCGAAAATATTACAAAGGAAGACATTAAAAAATACCAAGCGTGGCTTGCCCAGAACCGCCTGGTTCATGGGTTGATTAAATTGCAGGGAAAAACTAAAAACAACAAGTTGAAAAGCAACACGCAAAATTATCATTTGATCGCGGTGCGGGCGCTGCTGAATTTTCTGGCGAAAAAGAAAATCAAAACGTTGCCGCCCGGTGAAATCGAATTGAAAGCGACGCCAGCGGCTCGGATAAATTATCTTCAAAAGAGCGATTTGGAAAAATTGCTCGAAACGCCGATTAAAATCAAACAAGATAAAATAATTCAGTTCCGCGACAAGGCGATTTTGGAATTGCTTTATTGTTCCGGTTTGAAAGTTTCCGAATTGGCGTCGTTGAAGATTGCGGATTTTGATTTGAAAAGCGGTACGATTAAAATAGCCGGCCGAGCAATAAAATTGTCGAATATGTGCAGGTATTGGTTGCACCAATACCGAAATCTATGTCAGGCAAAAACCGACAATTTTTTCATCGGCCTTGACCGCGCGCAACAGAACAATTCAAACGGTTTGTCCGTTCGCAGTGTTGAGCGGATCGTCGCCCGTTACGCGAAAATCGTCGGCATTAAAACCATTGTCACGCCGCATGTTTTGCGCCACACGTTCGCCCGCAATTTTATTCTGAGCGGAAATAAGCTGTCGGAATTGCAGAAGCGGCTGGGATATACGGCGATGAGCACGGTGAAAAGATATCTGATCTAAAAGGGGAGTAGAAGGCGCAAGAAGGAAGAAATGGCAAAGAAGATAATGTCAAAGTAAATCAAATTTATTTGCGAGCCAGCTCCTGAAATTTAATGTTTATTTCAAACAACAGCGAAGCAATCTTGGATAATTACAGATGTGTGAAAAAAAATGACGTTTACCCTTTGACTGTTTCCTGTTTTCCTGATAGAATTTTAACAACAATTGAAAAAGTTGATAGAGTTGATAAAGTTTAATAAGTTTATCAAATAGAATAATTATCTTTAGAATCAATTTTATCAACATTATAAACTTAATCAACTTTTCTTGCGCCCATAGTTCAACGGATAGAACACCAGCCTTCTAAGCTGGTTAAGCAGGTTCGATTCCTGCTGGGCGCATTTGTTGTGTAAAAGTTAAAATAGCAAGTATGAAATTCCCCTGGCACAAATACGAAGAATTGGAATTGCAACGCCGCAACACGCTGCAAATTTTTATAACCAATGTCTGCAATTTGAAATGCGAAGGCTGTTTCGCCAGAAAAGCGATGGCCGGCAATGAAAAAAACATGTCCTTTGAAGAATATTCACAAGCACTGGAAACGTTCATCGCCAAGGGCGGCAAACAGATCAATTTATTGGGCGGCGAGCCGCTCTTGCATCCGGAATTGAAACGGTTTGTCGCGTTGAACAAAGAAAAAGAAATCAAAACTACAATTTACACGAACGGATATTTTCTGGACAAATATTCGGCCGAGGATCTGGCAGGAGCGAAGATCCGCGTTTCGATTTACAGCGAAGACGGCAAGGTGAAGAACATTGCCAACTTGCCGAAGACAAATTTAAAATTCGACGCGAACTTCATGGTGTCGGCGAAAACAACGCTGAAAGATTTGCTCGATTGCGCCGAATACGTTGAAAAGAACCACATGTGTGACACGTTTTTCATTTTCAGCATGCGGGAATTGGACAATCCGCGCCAGGAATTTTTCGACGATACGGCGTTGACCATGCCGGTGTTGAAATATAAAGAGCTGATTCACCATTTTTTGAATGAATACGATGGAGACCTGGAGATTCACGTTTCAAAACGCGGCGTATTCGAAAGTACTAAAACATTGCCGGACACGAAATGCCGGTTTGCCAATTATTTTATCGGCGGCAAGATCATTCAATGCCCGTACGATGTGGTTAACGTGAAATATCAGCCGGATTATGAATTCGGAAAAAGGCATTGCCAGCACAACAGCACTTGCTTGATGAGCAAGATTATACTGAAAAGGAAAAAATAATTAAAACGCAAAATGCAAAGTGCAAAATAATTTTAAAATGTAAAAAATAAAATTTAAAACAATTGAAGAACTGAAAAGCGGTTACCATTGACAAGCGGATAAGATTTTGATAAAGTGCTGAATCATATAAATATAGCGTGTTTTTTGACAATTTAACGCGAATCAGCGCCTTAACAAAGGAAGTAAAAAATGCACTTGGCAAAAAAGAAAAAGAACTGTGTTTTTCGACCGTTCCATTACACGGTGGTCTTTTCAAATAAGGAGGAAAAATGAAAAAGCGCGTATTGATTGTGTGTTGCGATACCATAAGATCGGATATTTGGAGCGGTTTGCTCTGGAAAAAACTTGATCTTTACATCGCGCGTTCGTGCCATCTCGCGGAAAAGGCGCTGGCTAAGCATTCTTTTGACGCTTTGGTGGTTGACGATTCGATCATCAAGGTGCGATTGGAAAGCGAAGAAGAAGCGCTGTTCAAGCGGATCCGGGCGATCGCCAATGCGGTGGCCGGGCCGAAAATCGCCGCATCAAATGCATTTCCATTCATCCGCTATTTGAGAAAAGCCGGCTTGGATAAAAACGCCAATCACCACAAATTGCCGGAGGAGATTTTGCGGCTGTTGAAAGTGGAATAATAATATTTACAATTGAATGGTTTGTTTATGCCGTAAATGGCAGGAAAAGGAGAAAATCATGGGACAGCTGCGGTTCAATGAAAAAGCTTTTGCGGATTTCGAGAGCGCGGAAAAATCGCATGATCCGAAAAAGGCGCTGGAGTTGATTTTGAGATGGGTGGGCAAGCCAATAATGGAAGAACAAGTGGTCGCCAAATACAATTCGCATGACGGCGAGCCGGAAAAGATGAAGTGGGTGTCTTACGAAGCTTGGGACGGCAAATTGTGGATTGGCGGTTTCTCCAATTCCCCGAACATCGACAGTAAAAGTGCGTTGAGTAAATTCCTTCGAAAAGAAATCAAATCCGGAGAGATCGTGGTAATGGATGGAATCATGATTGAACATGTGCCCGAAGTCGGCAGTATCGAAGGCGCGGCTCCCGAACACTTCCGTTTCATCAAGCTGCGCGAGTTATCGTTCAGTTAAGGATTTTTTAGGTGGCTGTTGAAAGTGGAATAATCATAATTCATAGCAGGAATCGCGCTTCCTGCTATTTTATTTTAAAAAATTGAGAGCGTTTGACAGATTTATAATTTTTTGCTATCATTATAAATCGCAAATGCAACGCGTGTTTCTTGAAAATTTAACGGCAAAAATGCCATTTTTCGAAAAGAAAGGAGAAAAAGATGGAAGAAGCAGTAAAATCCGCAACCGCGGAAAGAGTGTTGAAACCGAGCGTGGAACTGACAATCGGACAGCGCGATTGTTCCAGTCCGACCGTGAGGGTGGCCTGGTGCGTCTCCGCCGAAGCGGTTAAAGAGCTGCGCGAAAAGAACGTCAAGTATCCCCGATTGCTGCTGGTGGCCGCCAGAATATATGATAATTCCGGCGAGGAAACAATGAAAGAAGTCGACCGCCGTCTCGTGCCATTGCATAAGGGTTTGGAATTTCTGGCTTTCAGATCGCCCGGAAATTTTAAAATTTTCGCATCGATCATGTGGAGCTATAAGGAAAGCCATCTTGACCGATTGAACTCCAAAACGAAAGGTATCTGCTTGGGCAATTTGTTTGAGAAGTTTCTCGATCGCCGGGGCTATGGATATTGAACCAATTTGATCAATCCGTATAGTGGCGGTGAAGGATTGATGCGCAAGGTGGTCATCGAGAGCGGGCGGACTCTTACGAATTCCGAATTGATTGCTGAAGAAAATATAAAAGTTGAAAGTGAATTTTTCGCGCCTGAGCCGGCACCCTGGCTTGACAATTGGGTCAATTGCTATTTCTCAAAAGGCCCTCGCGACCAATGCAGTTTCCGGCGGCGCGCAATTTTCGCCTTTACGCTCCAACCGTTCATTCGGCTTGTGCATTGGTTGCTGCTGGAATCATTTCATCTGATAATATTTTTGGTTTATTTATTGGGCGGTTTGAGAATAAACAATTTGGGCGGTTTTTTTCATCCGTTTGATGAATGGGATAGTGATCCTACCGCGGCCTTTACTGATGATGATCCTACTTTCTGGTGGAATTGCAGCGCGGATGAAAAAAGACAGTATAAGTGGATTATTCCCACTTGGCTGGCCATGCCCGTGGTCTGGCTGTCGGCGCTTACTGGCGTTTTTTTACTGATTCTGTACGCCGATCAAATCAGGTGGGATATCTTTGGCTGGATCATTGGATTGGTGTGCCTGGCGCTGGTTGTGGCGGTTGTTCTCGGGGTCGTACTGAAAAATCATTTTAGAAAATTGGACATTGCCGACGAAGCGCTTCTCAAAGCCGCGCTTGACCGCTATTATGCTGATCAAGTATATCCCATCTCTTGTTTGGCGGGCAAGGTGAAAGAGGCCGAGCTTTCCGCTCTGCCGGAAACCCATCGAACAATTACTCTGCGCTTTCAGGATTTGAAAGCGCGTGTCTGCAAGCCGTTCAAGCAATAAAAGTATTTCACAGCAGGAAGCAATCTTCCTGCTGTTTTATTTTTTAGATTAATCTTGATAAAATAAGCGCGGTGCGTTATGATGATATAAATTACCCCTGACTCGTTATCAGGGAGAACGAATTTTAGACTAATCCCGCCCTACTGCCTACGCATAAAGCTCCGGCAGTCAAGAAAGGGCGGGGTAATTTCAATAGATATGTTAAATCCCAAAATTTTAATAACCCATCCTTCCGTTGATTACGCTTTGCTCGACAGCGGCGAGGGTGAAAAATTAGAACGCTACGGCAAAATAATCTTGTCGCGGCCAGATCCGCAGGCTTTGTGGCGGAAAAATTTGCCGGAAAAAGAATGGCAAAAAGCCGGAGCGATTTTTTCGCGCGACGGAAAGTCAACGGAATGGAAAATGGCGGCGTCAACTCCTAAGCGCTGGCAGATCGATTTTGCCGATCTGAAATTCTGGATTAAACCGACCGCGTTCAAGCACACCGGCCTTTTTCCCGAGCAAAAAAGCAATTGGGAGTGGATAAAAAAGACGATTAAAAACCATAAAGGCGCGAATAAACCTAATGTGTTGAATCTTTTCGGCTACACCGGCGGCGCGAGTTTGGCCGCGGCGGCGGCGGGCGCCGAAGTTTGCCATTTGGACGGATCGAAAACCGCGATCAGCTGGGCGAAAGAGAACGCGGAAATATCCGGATTGAAAGAAAAGCCGATCCGCTGGATTCTGGACGACGCGACGGCATTTGTTAAACGTGAAATCAAACGCGGCCGGCGCTATGACGGCGTAATAATGGATCCGCCGGCTTTCGGACACGGACCGAACAATGAAATGTGGAAAATTGAAAAAGATTTTTTGATGTTGCTTGATTTGTGCAAGCAAGTTCTGTCGGAAAATCCGCTGTTCTTTCTAATCAACGGCTACGCGTCCGGTTATTCCCCCATTGCTTACGCGAACAACTTGGAATTCTTAACGGAAAAGTTCAAAGGCGAAATCGAATGCGGGGAACTCACGATCGCCGAGGAAAAATCAGGCCGGTTGCTGCCGTGCGGAATATTTGCCAGGTGGAATAATGCATAAGATTGAAAATCAAAAGATTTTTCGTTCAGATGAATTTGGCCAAATTCATCTGAACGTCCGATTATTTGAAATATATTATGGAAATTCTTTATGAGGATAATCATCTAATCGCGGTGTTCAAGCCGGCCGGCGTATTGACGCAAGCCGACGATCCCGGCGCGAAATGCCTGATGGATGACGTTAAAAAATATTTAAAAGATAAATATCAAAAGCCGGGAAATGTTTTTCTCGGTTTGTTGCATCGCTTGGATAGAAACGTCAGCGGCATTGTTTTATTTGCCAAAACGTCGAAAGGCGCGTCGCGCTTGTCCGCACAGTTCCGCGAACGAACGATTCAAAAGCAATATCATGCGATTGTTGAAGGTGTTTTAAAGGAACAAAAGAAAACGCTTGTTCATTTTCTTAAAAAAGATTCGGCGAAAAACAAAGTTGAAATATTTAATAATGGCAACGATCCTGATTCAACGCGCGTTATGCTTGATTATGAAGTCGTGAAGAGCAACGACAATTTTTCATTGTTGAAAATAGATCTGCACACCGGAAAATCGCATCAGATTCGCGCGCAATTGTCGTTCATCGGTCATCCGATCGTGGGCGACGCGAAGTACGGTTCGAAAATAAAATTAAAAAATAACGAAATCGGCCTTTGCGCCACTTCTCTGTCGTTTCAGACCGCGACAACCGGCGAAAATAAAAAGATAACGATTGAATACCCGGCGGAATGGAATAAGTTCACAAAATGACAATAGTTCCATAGACTGCTTGCCCTAAACCTGAATGCAATGAATGGTTTAGGGGTCTATGGGACTGTCGTTGAGCAAGGAATTTTTCACCCATTGCGATTATCCGATGGGTGTAAATAGGAGCCGTCCGAAAATTCTCGATAAAATTTTAAAGCAGCTCGGATTGCGCATTGAAAGCAGGTACGAATAATAGCTGATAAAGCCCTTGCCATCGCAAGCGGCTTTTTTATTTCACCTTTACATCTTGTATAGATCATTGACAATTTTATTTAATTTTGCTACAATAATTTATCTTAACGTTCATTGAAAATATAAAGGAAAGAGGTGGAAAATGGCGGCAATCATAGCCATTGCGAGCGCGCTCATGTTGTTTGTCGGCGACGCGATTTATATCCGCGCCACGGTAAAAGGAAACGCCTATCCGATGAAATCGACTTGGCTGATCTGGATCATCGTAATCGGATTGAACGTGTTTTCATTTTTGCAAACCAAATTTGATCTGGTAAGCGGGCTGTACGGCATCGTCGACTTTCTTCTCTGCGCCGTTATTTTCGCAATCGTTTTAGTCAAATCAAAACAGAAATTTTATTTCAAGAAATTTGAAAAGTATTACCTGCTGTTAGCAATGTCATGCGTGATATTTTGGATTGCGTCGTCAAATTCTTTTTTGACGAACATTATCGCGCAGATTCTCATTTTAATCGGATACATTCCGACAATTCACGGCATGATTGCATCGAAAAAGTCCGAAGAATCGGCGATTTCCTGGTTGATTTGGGTGTTCGGCTCCGGGCTGGCCATCATTCCGGCGTTTATGAACGATAATATGCTGGCGATCATTTATTCAATCCGCGGTTCGATAATGTGTCTGATAATTTTCTTGTTAACATTGAAATACGGAATCAACAAAAGGAAATAAAGGAGAAAAAACCATGAGAGAATTGAAATTCAGAGCCTGGGACGGGAAAAAGATAATGTACGGTATTATGCCGGTGGACGAACACAGAGCAGTGAACTCGAATCCGCGCGACCAGAAAGCGTTTCTTCATGGAAATTTCATCTACATGCAATACATCGGACTTAAGGACAAAAACGGCAAGGAAATTTACGAAGGCGATATCTTGGATCACGGATATTATTTTCAGACTGAAGCCGAAGTGGTTTGGCGCGATGGCATGTTTCTTACAAAGGAATTGGGCATGAGCGAAGAAAAATTCATTGAGGAATGCGTTCATACGCATGAAGAATGCATGACATTTTTATGTAAGGTAAGAGCCGAGGAAATGATGGTTATCGGCAATATCTACGAAAATCCCGGCATTGCCTGAAAAGCGCCTAATCGGTAAATATAACCCTGGTTGTCAATATAGCCAGGGTTTTTTAATCAAGAAGAGTTGATATTTGAAGGGAAAGAGAATACAATGGGAACGGATACAACGGATGGAAGCGGATTTATCGGATCGTATTGAAATTATCTCTATAATCCGCGCAATCCGTTTTGTTTATCCGTTCTTATCCTTAACCATATGAATAAAAAAGCAAAAGTCGCTGCCAAGCGCCATCGCAAGAACGCCGGCAAACAAGTCAAACTGAGATATTAAGGCGAATAATCACCTTTTCCCTGTTTTGATATATAATATATATAATATTTTACGACACTTAATATTGTTGTATATTTATTAAGATTATTCACCTGACTAATCAAGTGCCAACATTATTTTAAGCAAAAATGTTCCACGTGGAACATTTAAAAGTTAATTTGTAGTTGATTAAAGTTGATTTGAGTTGATTTGTTTGAATTGCAAAATGATAAACTATCAATTAACAATAATCAACTGTAGTTAACTTGCATTTTTGTTCGCTCCCGTAGCTCAACGGATAGAGCAGATCCGTCCTAAGGATAAGATAGAGGTTCGATTCCTCTCGGGGGCACCCTGAACTACTCGCTTCGCTCGAGTTCAGGGCAAGTCCTATTCAGTATGGCACTGATCAAGCTATACAACTCGCTTCGCTCGGGTACATGGCAAGCTGTTTATTTGATTGGCGCTCGGATATATGGCAAGAAGTTCATTTGATTAACGCTCAGGTTCAATCCAAATTGTCTAATTTATGATTGAGTTCCATGTAATTTTGATTATATGATAGTTGTTGGCTGAAGATTATCTTGCGTTATTTGATAATTTGTATTCAAATTTGAATTAAATTTGTGAAAAATTGAAATATTTTAATTTATTAATACAAAGGCCCGGTTTATTCCGGGTTTTTATTTTTTTATTTGAATAATGTGGATTATATGTTGATAAGTGGCGATAAAACAGGCATTTGTCCACACCAGTGTAGACATTTGGAAATTATTGATTAGAAACAATAATCAGTGATTAGGTTATATTCAAGGCAATAAATAACGATAATTCAAATGTGTATATATAAAATTCATGTTTAGATAACGCGATTTATAAATGAAGCGCGTAAATTTTGAAATATGTTCCACGTGGAACATTAATATCAATATTTTACGACACAATAGATATTATCTACGAAACTAAATTAAACGCATGCCATTGACAGAGATTTTTCGCCATGCTATACTTCTTTATCAATCGTTAAAATGATTTGTTCGTTGAAAATAACAATTTTGGAAAAAAACTTTCAGCATAGCGCTGGGATTTTAATCAGCCATAACAAGGAGGAATCGCCATGGCAAAGAAAAA
>JAZDPK010000028.1:0-2099 GCA_043797615.1 Parcubacteria group bacterium | reverse complement strand
TTTTTCTTTGCCATGGCGATTCCTCCTTGTTATGGCTGATTAAAATCCCAGCGCTATGCTGAAAGTTTTTTTCCAAAATTGTTATTTTCAACGAACAAATCATTTTAACGATTGATAAAGAAGTATAGCATGGCGAAAAATTTCTGTCAATGGCATGGCATGTGAATTTTGATTTCAGAATGCGGATTCTGCCACAATAATCCGTAATCCGTACACAACAAAAACGCCCCTTTCAGAGCGCTTTGTTTCAAATGATGAAAATTATTTCGTCACTTTTGCCGCTTTGTAAACGTCTTGAGCGGTTTTCTTCGCCGCTATCATCGTGTCGTTGGCTTGCTGCTTGCTCGCTTTAAATGCGGTTTTCGCCGCGTTTACCGCCGTCTTGTAAGCTGCTTTGGCCGCGTCGATCGTTGCCTTGTCTTTTGTCGCTTTGGCGGTTTTCAGAGCGGCTTGCGCGTCTTTCAGCGCTTTTTTGTAAACGTTGTTCGCCGCTTGAACAGCGGTTTTGTGCGCGTTGTTAGCCGTTTTTATCGCGGCGTTATACGCTTGGCGCGCGGCAACGGCCGCCTGTTTTTGAACATTTGCGGGTTTGGCCGTGGCATTTTCATCGCGAACGGTCGGCGTTGCCTTCACGGCCGTGAACGATTTATCCTTCGCCTTTTCATTTCTGTTGTCAACTTTTGCAAAAACGGGCGTGATCGCTGTTACGGCCAAAACCGCGACAATGATTAAAGATGAGATCCGCGAGATTTTTTTGTTCATAAATTTTAGGTTAATTATTAAATCAGCTTATTTTTAAACTCATTTTATTCAAATAATAAGAACTCCGGTTGAACCGGCGCAAGCCGATGAGCATTACGAACGTTAAAACAAGCATGATCGAAAACATCAAAGTCGCAGGCAAAGGCAAAGATCCGGCAATCGATCCCAATGAAGCCATTATAATGTCATAATCCTTCTCCATCCCGCCAAGCAATACGCGGCAAACGGTAAAAAATTCGTTTTCAAGCAGCAACTTTCCTAAACGCTCGGCCGAAAAAACCAGCGCGATGCTGAAAAACACGGCCACCGACCGGCAATAAATCCGGAATCGGCGGATAAAAACAACGCTTTTCATGATCCGCTCATGCAGTTCGTTCGGAAAATCTTGTTCAACTATTGATTCGAATTTTTCTTCAATGCTCGTCATATTTTTCTTTTAACTCTTTTTTAGCGCGATGAAGGTGCGTTTTAACGGTGTTAATCGGTATTTCCAAAGCCGTCGCGATTTCTTCATAGCTGAATTCCTGGTAATAATGCATCAAGATGATTGTTTTATGGATCGGCTTGATTTTTTCCAGCGCTCTTGCCAAATCGTTCTTATTCGCTATTAAAAGATACGCATCTTCTTCTTCAATTGTTTCAAAACTGTTTTCTTCGCCATCAATGATTAACAGTTCGCGTTTTTCCCTTCGCCTGCGCCAATAATCGTAAACCGTGTTGGTCGCGATGCGGTAAAGCCAGCTCTTAAAACTCTTGTCCGGATCGATTTTGTTCAAATTTTTATAAAATTTAATGAAAACTTCTTGCGTCAAATCCTCGGCCGTTTCTTTCTGTCGAACCAGACCGAGAATATGACTAAAAATGGCTTTTTCGTATTGAAAAACCATTTTTTCAAAAAATTTCATGTTTTCGCTTTTCATATCAAACTGTCAATATCTTTCTGATACTGCTCGGCCCGCGCCACCACGTTGTCCCCGTAGAATTTGTACGCGGAATTGGTCGAGCCGCAGAAATATTTCATGGCCGCGGCCCACTCCCCGCTTTTTGATTTCGCGCCGTCGGCCGCCAATTTTATCGCCGCCGCGAGAAACGCGTCTCTGATATCCCAAGGATTGGCCGCTTTGCCGGTGATCGCCGTTATTTTGCCGCGATATCCCATCCAGGTGGACGGAATAAACTGCGCCGGGCCCATTGCCCCGCCCCAGCCCACTTGAATTCCCTTGCTATTTTTCATCGGGCAGGAAACTGGCGTGACATCGGGATTCAATCCAAGCTCGGATGTAATCTGTTTAAACGGCGACTGGTCGCGCTCCGGCTTCATCACCACCTTCCAGCTT
>JAZDPK010000005.1:0-5251 GCA_043797615.1 Parcubacteria group bacterium | reverse complement strand
TCATTTTCATTCGCTCCCTCGCTTTTCGCTTTCCGCTTCAATCGCTGATAATCCTGCCATAAGGCGAATAATTCCTCGGCTCCCTGTTCCGCGCTTGCTTTTGATTCTGTCTTCGCTCCCTCCATTGATCGAAATGGATTTTTAAACATATTGATTCAAATTATTTAATAGCTTTTAGCATACTTTTATTTTAGCATGAAATATTATAAACGAAAACAACGGAAAAACGAAAGTTACTACTATTGAGGGAGATTTAGAAGGGAAAGAGGGCTAAAGAAGATAGTCTAAAAAATTTTGTCTTTAGTATCTTCTATAGCCTTCTTCGCCTTCTTGTTTCTATGCATTAAGCAGTATTTCCAACGTTTCCTCCGCGCATTTTTTCCATGAAAAATGTTTAACTTGCTCAAGGCCTTTAATCTGCATTGATTCGCCCACTTCCGGATTCAGCAAAACCTGCTCCATCCGGCTGGCGATTTCGTCGGCTTTTTCCGGATTGAACATGAGTGCGGCGTCTCCGGCAACTTCCGGCAAGCTCGTGGTGTTCGAACAGATCACCGGACAGCCGCTTGCCATCGCTTCCAAGATCGGAATGCCGAAGCCTTCGAAGAGCGACGGAAACGCGAATAGATCCGCGTTGTTGTAGAAAATCGGCATGTCGTCGCTGTCGATCCAGCCCGGAATAATTATTTCGCTTTTAAGATCAAACTTCTTAATTTGCTCTTCAACCAATGGAAACGTCAATCCTTTTGTGCCGGCCAGAACCAATTTATGGTTGTCGTTCTTGTTCCGCGCTTTGAATTTTCCGAACGCTTCCACCAAGCGCGGAATGTTCTTTTTCAATTCCAAACGGCCGAGGAATAAAACGTACGGCGCATCGATCTTATATTTTTCTTTAAGAATATCCGATCCGCCGGCCTGCTGTTTAAATTTATTTTGATCATAACCGTTGTAAACCACGGAAATTTTCTCCGCCGGAATTTTATACGTTTCAATCAGATCTTTCTTCGTGAAATTCGAAACCGCGATAATGCGCTTGGCCGTGCGTTTGATGACTTGAATCGTCAATTTGTGGTAGAACTTGTCCGCCCAATGGTACGCCTCGGGAAAATGCGCAAAGCCGATGTCATGGATCGTCACCACTTTCATGTTCAAAAACGGCGACGCGTGCGCCGGCACGAACAAAACATCCGGCTTTTCCTTGCCAAAAAACATTTCCCAGCTCAAACGGCAAGTTGTCCAGGACCGCGGAATCGGCCATTTCAAAACGCGCTCTTCAAAATTAATCGGACAAACTGCCAGCGCTCCCTGCAGCGGAACGTTCGTATATAAAAAATAGCGGTTATCTTTATCGATCTTTTTCAACTCTTCAATCAGATGATAAGAATACCACTCCACGCCGGTCTTAATTGATTTATTTGCTCTTGAAGCGTCAATTCCGATGAGCATATATTTCACGAATAAGAACGAATAAACGCGAATTAACACGAATGAATCGAGCTAAAAACAACCTTAAGACATTCGTGAATTATTCGTGCAAATTCGTGTTTTTCGTGAACATTTTTCAATTTTATTTAGTTGCAAGGATTGATCGTTTATAAAGTTCCAAATTATCCAGCGCGATTCCCGTGCCTTTCGCCACGCAGAGAAGCGCGTCGTCCGCAACGTACACGGGCACGCCGATGGCGCGGGCGATCATTTCGTCGATGTTGCGCAGGAGGCTGCTGCCGCCCGACATGATGATTCCTTTGTCAATGATGTCGGCGGACAATTCCGGCGGCGTTTCATGGAGCACTTCCTTCACCGCGTCGACAACGCCCTGCAAGTCGCGCTGCAAAGCTTCGGTCACGTCGTTCGAGCTGATGGAAACGGTTTTCGGCAGGCCGGAAATCATGTCGCGGCCGCGGATGTCGATCACGGCCGGGCCTTCGGAATACATGGCCGAGCCGATTTCGATTTTAATGTCCTCGGACGTTCTTTCGCCGATCGCGAGGTTGTATTTTTTTCTGATATATTCGGCAATGGCGTTGTCAAAGCGGTTGCCGCCGATGCGCACCGACGCCGACGCCACGATGCCGCCGAGCGAGATGACGGCGATTTCCGTGGTGCCGCCGCCGATGTCGATGATCATGTGGCCGGACGCGCTGCCGATCGGAATGTTCGCGCCGATGGCCGCAGCGATCGGCTCTTTGATGATGTAAGCGGCTTTCGCGCCCGCCGCGATGGTCGCGTCGATCACCGCTCTGCGCTCGGTCGAAGTGATTCCCGCCGGCACCGCCACCATCACTTCCGGCCGGAACAATTTGATGCCGCCGAGCGCTTTATTGATAAAATACCGGAGCATGGCTTCGGTTGTTTTGTAGTCCGCGATCACGCCGTCTTTCAGCGGACGGCAAGCAACGATCGTGTCCGGCGTGCGGCCGATCATTTCTTTCGCTTCGTCGCCCACGGCCAATATTTTTCTGTCGGTCATGGAAATGGCGACAACCGAGGGCTCATTGATAACAATGCCCTTCTTCGGCAGATGGACGAGAGTGTAGGTTGTGCCGAGGTCGATGCCGATTTTTCTTATAAACATAGTATCGAAAAAAAATAATGCTTAAAATTTAATTGACCTAATTATTCTAATTGCTCTAATTATTCTAAATAATGACCAAGCCTGAAATCAAAATGTCCAAAATAATTGGGAATTGTTTATTGGGATTTATTTAGGTTAATTAGTATAATTAGGTAAATTAGAACAATTCAAACCCTCATTTAATGTCCGTTTTTTCTTTAAGAGCAATAAGCTCATCCGCCTTCAGCTTCGCTTCCTGCTCCAAAAAAAACTTGTTGATGCCCGGAATCATTTTCAGCCAGCTCGTGATCAAGCCGACGATTTTGTTGAAATTGATTTTCACCGACGACAAAAGCGCCTGGATTTTCGTGGCCGCTTCTTCGCCTTGCTTTTTAAATTCGGCTTTGCGGTTGTCCGGCAGAGTTTTGTACAATTCGCCCAGGTCTTCCGACAAAATGTTTTCGATTTCTTTCAATTCTTCGCTTTTAACTGCCGGGGCGGCGGGCACAGCGGTTTGAACCGACGGGATTGCAACAGGCGCGACTTCAGCAGAAGCCGAACCTTCAGTTTCCAACCCTGAGCCTGTCGAAGGGTGTTCGGGCGCGTTTTCAACGGTTTGCTCGACCAACGATTCTTGTTCCGGCGTTTCAATTGTCTCCGCCGATCCGTTGATTTTAATTTTCTCGGACATTTTGTTTTGATTGATTTTTGCAGCGGGTGTGATGGGCATATGTTTAAATTATCGAAGCTGTCGGATCCTGAATCGAGTTCAGGATGACAGCTTCTAATTACATTTATCTTAGTTTAATTATACTTAAAAAGCAAACGACTTATTCAGGCTTATTCATTATACAATTTTCACATAGATTAAGCAAATTTTACAATAAAGATTGACAAAATCAATCAGGGTTGCTATAATGTAGCGTTACCGTTTTTTAACAATAAGGAGGCAATAATGCAGTTCACCGTTCTTGAAGCGATCGGGATTTCCGTGCTGTTTCTCTTGATTTTCTGCCACGCCCTATTCTACATGATCGGCAAGAAAAGCGCCGTGCCGAATTTCGTGAAAAGCGCGATTCAAATGCTGGTGGAAGTTTGCGGCTACTTGATCAACGGAACGTTTCGGCTGATCACGACCGGCGTCATCGCGATATTCCGCGGAATCGCCCAGGCAATCCGCAACTATCGCAATCGGCAAAACAACAGACCGCATCCATGAATCAAAACCACCGCACATTACGGTGGTTTTTAATTTTCTCAATTCATAAAAACCGATTGTATTACCACAGTATTACTATTGTATTACGGCTTCCTCCATTTTCCCCAAATCCCCTTTCAGCACAACCGGTTGCATCGCCACGATCTCGTCGGTGTAGCCGAGTTGCGGAATGTCGTTTAAAATAAAAATCTTCTTGTTCAAAACGTGAGCGAAACCCATTTCCAAAAATCCGTTGCCGCCGATGTAATCGGCAATTCCCTTTTTCTCCGCGTTGACAACAAGGATCGCGTCGCAATCCTCAATTTTTCTAAAATAATCACGAATTAAATCGTGTTCGATCTTGTTTTTCGCCGCTTCATGGGCGATTTGTTCGCCGGTCATCAAGCCTTCCGCGTATTTTTCCGTATTGCGCGGGAGAGTGATTTCATGATTTTTCTTTTTCAGCTCGTTCGCGGCGGCAACCATCTCTTTAGCTGCGGACATTGAGCCGCAAATGACGATTTTCATATTGTTGATATTATTGTAACGCTTGTTGATTGTACTTTTCCAATTCGCATCTCACTTTCAGTTCCATTTCCTTGCGCGAAATCTCGCCCGCGTTTTCCAAAATTTCCTTGTCGTTCAGCGTTAAAAAATCGTCCAATTTCATTATCCAATCTTTCATATACATCACCCGCTTTTCTACGCTTTGAAGCTCGGCGAAAGACAAAAACTGCTCCACCAGCAGATTCAGTCGCTTCAATTCCAATTCTTCCAGATAATTTTTCGCGATTTCCGCCTGGTCGCGAGTGATAATTTCGCCTTTCCAATTCGTCAACCCCAAATTTATCTTGGCGCTGTCGATGCGGCTGGAAACTATTTCCGCGGCCGTCAAGCCGGTGATCGCGTAATGGAATTTATTCTGCACTTCCGCGAAAAACCTCTGCGCGTAATCGGTTTTCGGATTGTAGTCGGCGCTGGTGGCGAAAACGTCTCTTACTTTTTGATAAAAATTCGCTTCCGAAGTCCTGATTTTTCTTATTCGCTCTTCCCATTCCTTGAAATACGTTTTTTTGACGCCGCCCTCGGCCAAACGCTCGTCGTCCATGACAAAACCTTTAATAATATACTCTTTTAATTTCTGCGTCGCCCAAATGCGGAATTGAGTGCCGCGAAGAGAGCTGACGCGATATCCGACAGAAATAATTACATCAAGATTATAAAAATTGGTATCATACATTTTTCCATCGGAGGCAGTTATCCGGAAATTCCGGATAACTGATTTTTCCGCTAATTCTCGTTCAAAAAATACATTTTTAATATGCTCATTCACTGTTCTGACGTCTTTATCGAACAATTCAGCCATTTGCCTTTGACTAAGCCAAACAGTTTCGTTGTCCAATTTGACTTCGATTTTGGTTTGACCATCATCAGTATTGTAAATAATTATATTATTATTTTCATTTTGCATAAATTTATTTCACCTCCTCCAGCACGAC